>QNAR01000013.1 GCA_003643975.1 Thermotogae bacterium
ACCATCTTCAAGCCACGGCCATTATTCAGATAATAAGTGCTCAAGCTATAATTCAGCAAGCCGGCATCAATATTCCCTGCCATTATTGAATTTACAATCTCTTCGTAAGACCGGTAATAAACCTTTTTGATTGTTAGATTTTTCTCTTCTGTAAACTCATCCAGAAGGGGTTCGTAAATGTCCTCGGTGAGTACGCCTATCGTTTTACCGGAGAGCTGTGAAATTGAAACAATTTCAGAAGAATTCCTGACAATTACAACTCCATGATTAGTGAAAAGAGGCGTGTTGTTGAAGGCCATAAATTTCTCACGTTCAGGCGATTTTGCGGCACTTAGAAGCAAATCAATTTCATTGTTTTTTATCTTCTCAAGCAAATCAGGAAATTCCCCGTAAACAAAGCTGAGCTCATATCCTGAAGCTAAAGCCCAATCTTTGGCAAGATCTACAAAGAATCCCTTAGGGGTGTTTCCATCCATATAATTTAATGGGGCATTTTGGTATACACCAACAAGAAGCAAATCACTAGCAAATAAAGAAGTGCTTATCAGGAGTATAAATAAAATAATGATTCGCTTTAACTTGAGCATTTTTATATGATTTCACCTTCCAATATACCTATTTAAGACAATTATATATAATAATACATAGTTATTATAGTGTTATTCATAGAGTTTTGTTTAGCCAAAAAAATTGATCATGATATCTTTTGCCTTTGGTTTAACAGTCTGGTGCTCATTCAGGAAAGCAGACAAGCTTCCTTACATCTGCAATTAGAGAAAGGTGCAGGTACCGCTATTGATATTGACTTCCTCCTTTTGAGTTTGGTTCGAAGTCTTGATTGTTTCCGATTTTGTGTATTCGTATTCAACAGAACAATAATATACCTTACAAACAAAGTCTGTATCCCCTCATTAAAATGTGTGGGTTTAGGCGATCAAATTTCTATAAGTAAAAAATATAATATTTTTTAAGAATTCTTTCCAATATAGCGAAATGCAGCTTGAATATTTTCGGTGAAATATGATATTATTTAAGAAATACATTAAAATAATTGAGGTGATGTGATGAAAAATTATCTGAAGAATTTCTGGCTTTATGCCGCAGGAAGATTTGTTTCTCTCATTGGAAGCGGGGTACAGTATTTAGCTTTGTCACTATACATCCTCGACATCACCGGTTCAGGTACGATGATGGGGACTTTTCTCGTAGTGAGTATGCTTCCAAGAGTGATTTTCGCTCCGTTTGCTGGTGTGGTTGGAGATAGGTTCAACAGGAAGAAAATAATGGTTTATTTGGACTTTGCCAGAGGAGTGTTGATTTTTCTCCTGGCATTTATCGCCTATAAAGGAATGCTGTCACTCGTTGTTATATACATATCTCAGCTTTTAATTTCAACCCTTGATATCTTTTTTGATCCCGCAACTGGTGCTATGGTGCCTGATATAGTTCCCAAAGAAAAACTCACAAGGGCTAACTCAATTCTCGGTTCGATAAACAGCTTCAGCTACATCATTGGGCCAGCTGTTGGGGGAATACTATATCCTCTGGGGATCGGCATCGTTTTTATCTTAAACGCTTCATCTTTCATTGCTTCGGGTATCAGTGAGATGTTTATAGAGTACAAGCAAACAACAGAGAAAAAGAAGATGACAGCCAGACAATTCTTCGAGGATTTTAAGGGAGGGTTAGCATTTCTGAAGAACAGGTCAGATATTTTCCTGATAATGACCTTTGCGATGATAACGAACTTCCTTATGGCACCTGTATTCATGGTTGTTATGCCTTATTTCGCCAGAACTGTCGTGGGATTCAGCAGCCAGCAATATGGTATTTTAAATTCCACCTGGGTTGTGGGTGGTTTGATAGGGAATTTATTAATAGCATCCTTCCTCTCCAGGACAAACCCGGGAAAACTCTTTGATGTGGGGCTTTTTGGTCAAATAGGCGCATTTTTTGTATTCAATGTGCTTATGTTCCCAATGCTGGTAAAAACTTTTGGCGGCGCGAGCTGGATGTACCTTGGCGTTCTGTCAGTATCGTTCATCGTAGCAGGTACGCTGAACGCATTTATAAACACGCCCCTCAACGTTTTTTTCCAGCGGACTATCCCCACGGAAGTGCGTTCCCGGGCTTTTTCGGTGCTTTCTGTGCTATCACAGCTCATCGTTCCGCTCGGAACCGCTCTCTTTGGGTTCCTTGTAGATAGGATGCCAGCGCATTATCTGGTGCTTGTAGCGCTATCACTTACAATTGGCGTGACAATTCCTTTCCTCGCAACGGGAAAATTAAACGTACTGAAAACGGAAACCGAAGGTTGATTTTAGCAATGCTCCGGGTATAAACTATATATAGCTCATTATCCAAGGAGTGATAAATATGCCCTTTAAAAGCCTATTTCTCTCTGGGTCGCCAGACGCTAATCCAGAAAAAGACAGAGCTCTTGTAAAAACGGAACTTTCTGAAGTCGAAGTTGTACTCGTGAAACACAGTGATTTTTCCAGGATTCTGGACATATGCAAGGATTTCGCGAGCAAAGGTGGAAACGCGATAATCCTTTGCCCAGGATTCACTCATGAGCAAGTTGCAGAAATTGCCAAAACCGTAGGGAAAGATGTTTCGGTAAACGTGGCAAGAGGTGATGGAAAAAGTTCATTGGCTGCCAGAAAGGCTATGGAAAGAGCGGGCTGGTTTAACCCAAAAAAGGCTTGACAGTCAGATGAAAGCTTTTTTGGATGGAAAATTCATTGAGAAAAAAGAAAGGCTAATAACACTCGAAAACAGAGGCCTAACTTTTGGAGATGGGCTTTTTGAAGTTCTAAGGGTAAAGGATGGGCATATTTTCTTCTTCGAAGACCACCTGGCACGAATGAAGAGTAGCGCTGTATTTTTTGGTATTCCCTTTCCATATTCGCTTGATGAAATAAAAGACAGGGCCCGGGAATTAATCGCATTCAATGGTATAGATGATGGCGAGCTGTATGTAGAACTAACCCGCGGTATCGATCAAAACCGCGAACACAAGTATCCATCTGAAAACACACAACCTACTTTTTTCATGTTAGCTATCCCGCTGCGCGAAATAGACCCTTCGAATTGGGAAAGAGGCGCAGTTGTCTTTGGCTTTCCCGATCTTAGGCATAAATTGTGTGAGCACAAGACGATTAACCTTTTACCCAATGTGATGGCTAAAAACTTCGCATATAAGCGTGGGGGTTATGAGGCACTCATGTACAGAGAGGATTCAAAGGGCAGGTACGCGACTGAAGGAGGAAGTTCGAATTATTTTCTTGTAAAAAACCATACAGTGATAACACCTGAAATAGACAATATACTTCCGGGCATTACCAGAAGCAAGGTTGTCAAGCTTCTCAAAGAAAATGGCGTGGAAGTTGTGGAAAGAAGAGTTTATTACGACGAATTTTTGAAAGCCGATGAAGTCTTCCTGGTGAGCACCGTCTCTATGGTGATGCCTGTGCGAAAAATAGACAATAAGCAACTCGCGGCTCCGGATAAAATTACCTTAAAAGCCATGGAACTTTACAGAAAGCTCATAGATGAAGAAAAAGGGCGGTGTTAACCGCCCTTATTTTTTGAATCTAAAGGAAAGTTTATCAAAAATACTGTAAAGGACCGGTATCAAAAACAGTGTGAAAAACACCCCGAAAAGGAGTCCTGCTGCTATCGTTAATGCCAGAGGGCTTTCCAGCTCAGCACCTTCAGCCCGGGAGAAAATAGTGGGTAAGAGTGCAACCACAGTCGTAAGAGAAGTCATGAGAATTGGCCTTAAGCGCCTTCCGGCTCCTTCAATAACAGCCCTTGTTAACTCCATTCCTCTTTCCCTTAACTGATTGATATACGTTACCATCACGATTCCATTGTTCACCGTTACACCTATAAGAGTGAGAATTCCCATAAGGCTTCCAATACTTATTGCCTTACCGCTTATAACAGAAACAACTGCTACACCTATTATGGCCATGGGTAGGGTAAGGAATATGACAAAAGGATACACTAGAGATTCGAACTGTGCGCCAATCACTAAATACATTAAAACGATTCCCACCACAAGCGCAAAAGCGAATTGCTTTAGCGTCTCTTGAAGGTTAGATGCTTGTCCGCCAAGTTCAGGGGTAAATTGCAACAGATTTTCATCGCTTTGAAGTAAAGCGTTCACATCCTTTACTACCTGGCTCAATGTACGACCGGATATGCTAACCTCCACATAGCCAACTCTATGGCCATCTTTATGATCGATGCTTTTTGGTGTTTCTTTGATGCCGAGCTGAGCTACCACTCCTACATAACTTGGCTTTCCAAGCATAGAATCTACGGGAATTGATTTCAACCACTGGTACCCATCTTCAGGAGTTTCATAACAGAGTTTCAAAGGTACTCTTTTGCCTTTTATGAAAATATCTCCAAGGTCAACCCCCATAGTATAGGGTTGGATGGCTCCTATAACCTGCATAGGAACAATACCCGACATGATAGCTTTACCCCTGTCTATTTTCAATTCGAGGTTCTTCTCTTTCTCTTCAAAATTTGTGCTGACATTCACCACACCAGCTATTCCTCTCAGTTTCTGGGCAAATTGATTTGTAGCCTTTTCAAGAGATTGGAAGTCATCACTGTAAAATGCGATCTCAATATCATTGCCCATGAGGCTTTCTATTTCCAGGCCACCGGCAGAAACTTTGATTTCAGCGTCCAGCTTATCAGCTAAAGGCGTAAGGTCTTCTCTGAGCTTTTCCGATATTTCCTGAGAAGTTGAAGTCCTTTCTCTTTTTGGTTTTAGACTCAGTTGAATAGAAGCGGTATTTTCGCTTCCACCTAACAAAACCGAATAAATCCCACCAGTTGTACCACCATTAGCATAAAGATTTTCAAGCTGGTACTCGCCGGAATTTGAAAGGATCTCTCCTGTTATCTTTTCAACAGTTGCCTTTGTTTCCTTATAACTGCTATTTTCTGGAAGTCTTACAGAGATATTTATTATGCCGCTATCCATAGGTGGTATGAGTTCAAAATTCCGTGTTGCCATTAACAAAGCGCCAACAATGAAAATGCCTAAAAACACAGCGATGGCAATGCCCTTTTTTCTCAGTAGAACAGTTAGCCACTTTTTATAGGTTTGTTCAAGGGAATTGCGCGATTTTTTCTTGCTTTTGATAAACCCTGAAAAAGCTGGAACAAGCACAATCGCCACAAGTAAAGAGGCTGCAAGTGAAAGTGCTAGAGCTATGGCGAAATACTTTAAGAATTGCGAGAAAAAGCCAGAGATAAAAGCAAGAGGCACAAACATCGCAAGGGTTGTGAGAGTAGATGAGAATATTGCTCCAACAACTTCGCTTCCTCCTAAACCAGCAGCCTCAGCCGCCGACTTCTTTTCTTCAAGATGCCTATATATCGCTTCAAGAACAACAATACTGTTATCCACAATCATCCCCACTGCCATGGTAAGACCGCCCAGAGTCATGCGATCCAGCCCAAGTCCCGAGAAATACAGCAGGGTAACGGCAATAAGCAGTGAAAGAGGCATAGACAGTGCCACTGCCAGCGTAGCAGTCAGGTTTTTCAAGAATATCAGGATAACAACAGTTGCCACCAAAGCTCCTATGATAAGATTTCTGAAAAGCCCGCTAACAGCCTTCTCTGTGAACTTACTGCTATCACTGAGTGTGATCAGCTGAACATCAGGATGAGCATTTTGCCATTCATTAACCGCCTGCTTAATATTCCTTGCAACCTTAACTGTATTTGTTCCGCCTTTTTTCTGAACCACAAGTACTGCAGCACTTTTGCCATTTACTTGAACAAAACCTCTTGTTTCTGAATCGACAAGCTCAACATCGGCGATCTGTTTTAATCTGACAGGTATGGGTATTCCTCCCAACTTGAGGCTTTGCCCCGTCAGAGAAGAAGTGAGCATCTTGTCCATACCGCGAATGCCAATTATCGTATTTTTTAATCCATCGAGAGATTCGAACTGACTGGAAACGGAAAGTTTGAAAACTTGATCGCCACTTTCAAGATTGCCCATAGGATATCTGACGCCTTTGGATAGAACGGTCTGAAGGATGTCATATGGTATACCATAAGTTGACAGTTTGTCTTTATCAAGGGTAATCCTTACTTCCTTTTCCGGAATTCCCAATCTCTCCACATTGGCAACTCCAACCACTCTTGAAAGCTTTTTTTGAAGCTCCAGCGAAGCATTCTCCACATCACCATCAGATGAAGAAATGCCAAGTATATACACAGGTATCATAGAGGGATTGAATTCGACTACTATTGGGTTGACCCCTTCTGGAAGGCCTGTAGCGAATGATTCTAATGATTGTTTTATCCTTGAAACGGCGGCATTCATGTCTGTCCCGCTCTCAAATTCTATCTGGACAATAGAAAAACCATCAACCGATTGAGAGTGAAATGACTTCACACCACTCACAAGACCTATCGCGCTTTCCACTTGGTTGGTCACATTCAATTCCACTTCTTCAGGTCCTGCCCCTATATAGGGGGTTACTACCACTGCATAGGGAATATCCACATTCGGCAAAAGATCAAGGGGAAGCTTTCCCCAGGAAAAAAAACCGAGGAAAACAAGAATTGAAAAAAGCAAAAAAACGGCAACAGGCCTACTTGAAAATTGGGAAAGTATACTCTTCCACACTTTTTTCCACTCCTTAGGATTATATTCAATTTTACAGGCCTAACAATCAAAGAATGTCCTATTTTAGGACTCTCTCTGTTTTTTTAGTGTTCGGAAGCTATCAGTAACGATTATATAAAAAAATCTAAAATCTTGTGAGGAGTTTCTCAATCCCTTTCTTTTAAAAAATAATGAACCTATAATTTGTGTAGATTAAAATGGGGGGTGTAAAAGATGATAAGAAGATTCATGCTTGTAGTATTTATCGCTGTTGCTGTTTTAGGCTTTTCTGCACAGTTTTATCGTTCGATTGAAGACACCATAGAAATCTATCCAGATGGCTCTGCTGTAATAACGCGTATTGAAAAGGTACCTGCGTCAGATCTTTCTAAGATTTATATTTCACACGCAGAAACGCTTGAAAAAGAAAAAGAAGTTTTTCAAAATTTCTATGACGAAATCTCAAAAAGTTACTATTTTCTCTACGGCTCGGTACCGGGATTTGGAGACCGGAATTTGAAAGTAGATATCGACAGAAACGGTAATTACACCTGTATTATCGAGATGAAAGTAACAGGGCTCCTCACACACCCAGAAAGCAAACAGGAGCTCCTGCAATTTTCAAGAAAACATTTCTCCGAGGAAAAGGTGATGCTGAAATACTTTGAAAATGTACTTGATGGCAAGATATTCGAGACGGCTTTTCTTGGTTCTGAAAAGAACTCCATTCGTACTGAAAAAACAACGACCATTATCCTTCCTGAGGGCTCAAGAATACTGGATGTTCTTTCGCCGTTTCAGAAAGAACCCCAAAAAAGCTGGTCAGTGGATTTTGGGGGCGGAACAAAGTTTTACGCTGAGCTAGATGTACAAGGAAATACTTTGAGAATCAAGGAGGAGATTGTCACTGGAGGTGGATCCCCGGAGCGAATACTAAAAGATGACAATGCGGATCTCTTCGAACAGTTGAGGGATTACACTGCTTTTGATATCATATTCGCCAACGAGAAAGCATCAACCAAGCTAACACAACCCACCCCTTACAAATTCAAAGACGATTATTCCGGATCGTGGAGCTTTTACGTCTCACAAACACTCTCTCATCAATTCACTTATTATACCCTTACAGTAAAACCAGGCATGACAGCAAGCTTGAATTTTGGGGCCTCACTTCTCTGGCAACATTATTGGAAAAAAGTAAGCTGGTGGAGGTACAAATACGTTCTAAAGAAGTTCCAGACCACCGTGTCAATCAACCCAAGCCTTACTCCCTTTGTAGCAGTCTCTTCGGGAGCTTCGATAAGCAAGTCCTGGAGTTATAACATCACCACTAAAAGGAAATGGATCACTTTTTGGGTTTCTTGCGTACCGGTGACCCTGGTGATGGAAGTGAAATTCGATGCAAATGCACAAGCAAGCATATCAGGGATTATAGGATTTAACGTATCCACAACACTTTCAGCCAATACCAGCCTTACTGTTAAATACCAAAATGGGTGGAGCAAGAGCGTTTCAAAATCATATAGCTACTCAGGAGTACAATTTTCGGCAGATGCAAAAGTCAACGCGTCTGCAAAAGGCTCTTTGCCTTTAACACTTTCCGCTTATGTTTACTACATAGCGGGACCCTATGTACAGTTCGAGCCGTGGATTAAAGGTGAAACCTTTGCTTCAGCGGGAAGCAGCAACCAGGTAGGATACAAAATAACGGCGGGATTCAATGTAAATGGGGGGGTGCACATGGCAGGTTGGTTGAAAAACTTGTGTGGCAACATCCCCTCTGTGAGTTATACGTTCTGGAACAAATATTGGACGCTCGCGAACTCGACTTATACGTTTTAGCAACAATTACCTCAACCTAACACGGGGATCAATTACAGTATAAATTATATCCACAACCAAGTTCATCAAAACTGCAATAATGCCTATATAGAAGGTAGTTGCTATAACAGAGATAAAATCCTTTCGTGCACTGGCGGCGGCGATGAATCTGCCAAGGCCGGGCCTGTTGAAAATCGATTCCACGATTACAGCCCCGGCCAGCAGATAAACAAAAACGTTTCCTGAAATGGTTACCACAGAGATCAGAGCGTTTCTTCTCGCATGTTTTTTCAGAACTTTCTTTTCTTCCAGCCCCTTGGCACGAGCTGTCCTTATATAATCCAGGTGCATGATTTCTATGATGCTGGTTCTCGTTATCCTCATAATGTAGCAGGTCCACATTATTATCAGAGTTAAAACAGGTTCTATCAAATTCAACAACGCATTACCAAGTACTGTAAAATTCCCATTTAGCATTGAATCGATTATGAGTGAATGGGTGTAGGCATGCCATTGTGAAGAATTCACAATATCATATGTCTCGGCCGACGCAAGCCCAACAGGGATCCAGTTGAACAATTTTAAAAAGATCAAAAACACCAACAGCCCTGTAATAAATTCGGGTATCGACCAACCTATCATTGAAATTACGGAAGTTATCTTATCAAACCAGCTACCATATTTTCCAGCCATAAACGTGCCAAGCCACACTCCCAACAATATGATGATAACACCTGAAATCACTGTTAATTCAAGCGTGGGAGCTAGCCTATGTGAGATAGCAATTGCTACTTTATCTTTTGCTACAAGGGAATACCCCCAGTCGCCTTTTAAAATATTCTGAAGCCATTTCCAGTAACGTATTATGAGAGGTTGATCGAGACCATATTTCGCGACGAGTCTTTCGTAAGTATCGGGAGTTTTGTCAAGAGCTCTGGGATTTTGAATATAAGCGCTCACAAGCACTTCGGGGCCAAGCACCCAGATCATGGAAAAGGCTATCAGTGTAACTCCAAGCAATACAAGAGGAAGAAGAAAGAGTCTTCTGATCACATAATTTAGCACAACTCACACCTGCTTTTAGCGGCATTCAAAATCAAGCATAGTATAGCAAAATAGCTCTCTTTTTCAAAATATGAAAAAGGCGCCTTGAACGGCGCCTCTACGAACAGAAGAGTTTGTCAAACTTTACCTTGGCAACAGATCCGGAAAAGCCAGAACAACCTTCGATGTTTCTACTAATCTTGTAGTCTCGCCGGATTCAATGTCGTACTCTTCCATAAAGCCCTTTTCGTTGGTTGTGTCATAACCAGCGTAAAGAATCTTCCCAACTTTAATAGACATCGAGGGAATAGACGAAGGAACAAAAAGCACATCAGAAGCGATTACTTTTTCGGTATGGCTCTGAGTACTATAAAGCAAAAGATTTCCCAGGTACAGATCATCGAGAAATCCTGAAACAGATTCGAAGTACAATAGATTTTCTTCATCCACCATAATTGCCCATTTTGCCAATCGTGACGTCAGGAGAGGCTTGATAGGGGAAAGCATCTGAATATTACCGTCGTAATCAATACTATAGACCTCATTGGATTTTCCAAGAAACAGATAGTCATATTCGTCAACATTTTCAAAGGTTTTAACCGGTTCTCCTGTCTCTGCATTGATCAGTGTGCGGATGTAATCATCATAGTTTTCGATCAGGAGATACTTTTCATCCACTGACCAGGAGATCGGAAAAGCGTCGTAAGGCGAAAGATCCTGTTCCCAAAGCAGTTCAAATTCAGAGCTAATACATTTCAAGTGATCATCGCTGGAGATCAAAAACTTGTCGCCAAGCGGGGAAGTATCAACAGCGTTGTAACCATCCCAGAATTTCTTCTCTTCACCTTCATAGATAACTTTTGGATAATTCCCTGAAAAATCAACGTAAAAGAGCCCTGCTTTGAAAAAGCGTCCATAACTGACACCAGGCATCCGAAGGAGCTTTTTACCCGAATTGTCAATCAACGTCAAGTAAATCATATCAGAGTCTGGATAATATTCTGTAATAGCGTATAATGTCCCCGTTGCTTGAAGAGCATCTGATATCTTAGCTGGCTCTGGCAGTCCTTGTAAGAAACCCGCTATCCACTGTATCCCTTTGTTTCTGGCCGCGTAGCTTATGAGGTTTTGTAGTTGGTTTTCTTCATCGAGATCCATGAGAAGCGCCTGATAAAACTCTATAAGGTAATCAGGAACATAAATCTTGTCCAGCAAATTCAGGGCCCTATCCAGTTCTTGAGCCCCACCTTCCATTCCCCGAGCTATTTTGAACTGCTTGTAGGTTTCATCATAATTTT
This sequence comes from Thermotogae bacterium, assembly GCA_003643975.1. Taxonomy (GTDB): domain Bacteria; phylum Thermotogota; class Thermotogae; order Petrotogales; family Kosmotogaceae; genus Kosmotoga_B. The sequence continues at coordinate 10,816 of QNAR01000013.1, forward strand.
CCCGTGCAGCGGCAAGTACGCCTTTCATGTAATAAAGCATGGGAGTGTCTTTCAAGTCCTCTTCATTCTCACGAAGAGCCTCTTCTACCTCAGCGTATTTTCCGTCATCGAGTAACGATTCCAGAAAAGGAATCATATACTGGTTTTCGCCGTATTTTACATAGAGGATTTTTTCAACAGCTTTTTGCACATACGTGAGGTATTCATCAAAAGCATAACTGTGTATCTCTTTGAGCACCACCTTCTGATCTTCAAAAGAGGATATGCTTTTGGTGATGATCTCTTCCATGGTACCGTCATAATCATACATATACTCAAATTTAGACATAAATTCCTTCAAAATGATTATTCTTGGCAGTGCATTCAAAAAATACGTGTACAGGGAAATCGATTCCGTGTCGTAATACTGATCCGCAGCATATCTTGCTGCTTGAAGTACATATGGCATTATATCTGCAGGCGCATCTTCAAGCTTTCCGGTTATTTCCACCATGGCAGATATGTATCCCCAGTAATCATCATTTTCCTCGTAAAGCTCAAGCAACTCCTGAAGTGCTTCAAAATCGCGAGGATTTTCTTCAAGTTTTGCTTTCAACTCATCTTCGCCTGCAAAAGCCATCATTGAAACAATCAAAAACAAAATGATTATTAAGCGTTTCATCTTTTCACCTCCTCCTTTATAGTTTATTCTCCAACGGGTTTTACACAAAGGTTTTATAATAGAGCGGGTATAATATATTACGGGGTGATGTATATGAAAACCAAAGTGGTGATGCTTTTCACCGTGGTTATAGCGGTCTTTTCCATCGTTATTTTGGCTCAGGAATCAGCAACTGAGATTGCCGGGCAGTATATGTCTCTTTTCTTCTCAGGAGAGTATAAGCAGGCCTTTGAAATGCAATCATTCCAGGTAAAACTCCAATTTGGAGTGAAGACAATGGAAACTGCTCACAATCAGATTGAACAAATGTTTGGCTCACCAGTGGAAATTTACAGTACAAATACCCAGCCCTTCAACGAGGGAACTCTTGTTGTATTCTACACGAAGTTTGAGCAGGGTTATGCGAATGTACGCATAGTTGTAGACAAGCACAATAAAATTGCTCAATTTCTCATTCAACCTGCTGCTCCCCCGGAACCACTGATCCCACCTTACGCAAATCCAGAATCGTTTGTGGAAAAAGAAATCTCCATTGGGAAAGAACCCTGGGTTCTCAAAGGCTATGTAACACTTCCTAAGGGATTGGAGAATTTTCCTATCGCTGTTCTTGTCCCAGGCTCAGGCCCATCAGATAGGGATGAAACAGTGGGGCCAAACAAGATATTCAGAGATATTGCCTGGGGCCTATCTACACATGGAATTGCTGTATTGCGCTATGATAAACGCACTTATACGTATGGAAAGGAAATCAGTGAATTGGCTTCAATTACAATAGAAGATGAATACATCACAGATGCCCTTGCCGCGGTTGAAAAGGCGGTCGAAATTCCAGGTGTGAATTCCTTATACATCATCGGACATAGTATGGGCGCAGAGCTAGCGCCATATATAGCTCTCCGCTCTGACAAAGTGTCAGGCATAATCATGCTTGCCCCTCCCGCAAGGCAACTCGCCCAGCTCAGCCTTTCCCAGAACAGGTATCTTGCACCGATCACAGGTATTTCGGAGCTCCAACTTAAAACCATCGAAATCTTCTTTACAAAGCTCCTGAATCACGAGCTTCCACCTGACACACCCATAGATGGTGGTGTGACAGCAGCATATTATTATGATGCGGATAACTATCCCACAATCCCGGCGTTGGAAAAAATCTCTTTACCGGTTCTTGTATTACAAGGCGAAGAAGATTTTCAAGTAACCTTGAACGAGGATTTTCTTCCAATAAAGGAAAAGTTCGCGAATAAGCAAAATTTCACCTTTAAATCCTTTCCGGGGTTGAATCATTTGTTTCTGGAAACTGAACCCGGTATACAACACTCTACCAATGATTATTACAAACAGGGTTTTGTCTCTGAAGAGGTAATCGAAGTTATGGCAAACTGGATAAAAGAATTAAAAAGGGGGCATTAAACCCCCTTCCCCTAATCCTTTTTGCCCTCGAGATAGGCTTTCACAGCCTCCTCGGCAGAACCCTTTTCCACCAAAAAGGGATCATAATTCATTTCTTTTAGTTTTTTCATGGAACCTGCACCCATAGTTGAACCTACCCACACCTTACAGTCTCCAAGCACTGTAAGCACTTCACTTACTTTTGCATGCTGATGCCTGCCAAAATATGGGTTTTCACGTTCTTCAACCTTAGCGAACCGATCTCCATACACTTCAAAAATCACAAAGATTTTCGATTGGCCAAAATGGTCATCATTCAGATAAACACCATCTTTAGTTCCAACAGCTACCAGCTTTCTCAAAATACACACCCCATTTAATTCTATTATTATGCAGATACAAATCCCTTAGGAATTGTTACGAACTCTTTTGAGGTTGTTCTAAATCACCGCATGGTTGTTTCGAACTGCTTCGTAGCACACAATCTCACAAGTTGCTATATCATAGAAACCACAGTACTATAAGCGCTTCTCACAGCTCCGATTATCTGATTCAGTTCCCTGGCATCACCAACAACGCTAAAGGGAATATCTGAGGCTTGAAGTTCGCTTTCAAGTTCACACCGCGAAGCTGTTCCAACTGCAAGCACAACGAGGTCATATCTCCCGAGATTTTTCTTCTCCCCATTTCTCAAGTCTTCAACAACAACCCCATCTGGATCAAATGCTCGAACCGCTGTGTTAGTATAGATGTCAATTTCCTTACCCCAAAGACGTTTCCACATCAATTTTTCCGTTACTGGTTCCATACCATCAGCCACTTTATCTTTCAATTCAACAACATCCACTTTGTTTTCCTGCTCCAGGAGCTTTTCAGCGACTTCCATTCCAATCAGACCACCGCCGATGACAAGAACCCGCTTCCCCGAAATATCCTTTTTAAGGGCATCGTTCCCCGTTATCCACTTCACAGAGTCAAGGCCATCGATCTTTGGAACAATGGGCTCGGCACCTGTAGCAAGTACAACAAAATCCGGTTTCATTTCCTTTATCAATTCCATATCTGCTCTTTTGTTTTTCAATATTTTCACTTTTTTCTCCACAGCATTTCTCAGCGAATCCAACGGTAATGTCATTCTATCTTTGCCGGGTGTTAAATGCGCATAGTTAAACTGCCCTCCAAGCTGGTTGGATTCTTCCACAAGGGTAACATCGTACCCACGCTCAACAAGTGTTAGTGCAGCTGTCATTCCAGCAGGTCCTCCACCAACAACGATTACCTTTTTCACGTGCTCAGCTTTTTTAGGTTCTTCAAAAACATCCGTTGTTGGATTTATAATGCAACCTATCGAATTCCCGGATTTAACATTCATAAGGCACCCTTGCAGACAGGCACCGCATCGGAATTTGGGTTCTTCATTTCGTATAATTTTGCCGGGTAAACCAGGATCAGCAACCAGAGGCCTCGCCATGGCAATCAGATCAACGACACCATCAGAAAGTAGTGTCTCAATTTTTTCTTCTTCCACCATTTTGCCAACGAGAATAAGCGGTAGCTTTGTCAGCTTCCTTATTTCCTTTGCGGCATCGATTTTTGGACCCTCAGGTAGTGCCATGTGCTGGTAGTACCACGCAGGGCTATCACACGCGTTTCCAAAACCAAGGTGCAGTGCAGCTACGTTTTCCTTTTCCAGAAGCGCTATAAGGGGCTTAAGGGCTTCAGGTGTTATGCCGCCTTCGATAAATTCTGAAGCCGAAAGTCTCACAATTATAGGTATATCCTCTATCTGGGATTTAACAGTTTCAAGGAGTTTTTGGGCAAACTTCAAACGATTCTCTAAACTCCCGCCATACCCATCTTTACGCTTGTTTAATCGTTCTGAATAAAACTGGTGAACGAGATAACCGTGCCCCATTTGAAGTTCAATGAAATCCACTCCTGCCTTTTTGCATAGCGATGCAGCCTTTTGATAATCATTTAAAATCCTTTCTATTTCTTTAACAGATAGTTCACCAGGAGTTGCTCCTGTTGTTGGACAGGGAATGGCAGATGGTGCAACCGGGACTTTACCTATAACTTTGGGATTTGCAGCTCGTCCAGCATGGTTAAGATGTGCTCCAAATAATGCACCACGGTTTTTAATTGAATGCACAAATTCGCTGAATTCATTGAAATTGCCTTCATTGAGCATCATTTGCCTTGGATGCTCCCTTCCATCAGCTGATACTGCGATTGGTTCACCAAGAATAAGTGCTACACCCCCGTCTGCAATTCTTCCAAAGAACTTCATTTGCTCCTTTGAGACTGAACCACCGATTTGGCCCAACCCAGTTTTGAATGGAGCGGCGACAAAACGATTCTTCAACACTTTTTTGCCAATTTGAAAGGCAGTTGATGCAACCATTTCAATCCTCCTCTTATTGATACCCCGGCGGGGTAAATTCTCGTCAATTATTATAACACCGTTTTATATATATGCCATATGTATATAGCAATTTTTGAATTTGTTGAGTTAGAATACTTTTAAGCACCTTTAGAACCACAAAGGAGGGGGTAAAATGAAAATCCTCGTATTTGGCGGCATATTTTGGGATGTGTTTATCTATGGCAATGAACCCCATGAAGCAGAAATCCTTGAAATGCCCGGAGGCTCCGGGTTAAATATCGCATACGGCCTTTTTAAGCAAGGATTTGATGTCCACTTTTACTCAAACATTGGCTCTGACTGGCGTGGGAAAGAGATAAAGCGAATTCTTGCTGATGACAAATTCAATATCTCGCATATCAAGACATTAAACGACACAAAAACAGGACATCATATTGCCCTTAACGATAAACCAATTGCTGTTGACAGAGGCGCAAACAAAGAAAAAATAGATGTGCCTGTTATCGAAAAGGCCGATGTATGCGTTATAAACACGGAAATACCAAAAGAAGTTATACTGGATGCGTTAAAGATTCCTTCAAAATTGGCAGTGGTTGATCTCGGGCCCAGACCTGTTATATCGCCTGAAGAGCTTAAGAAAGCCTGTGATACAGAGTTGCTTCTTATAGGTACAGAAAAAGAGTGTAATGGAGCTTGTGATATTGTGAAACTCGGTCCTAAAGGCGCCCAGGTAAGAGATAAATTGATACCATCAGATACATTTGTATACCCTTATACAGTTGGTGCGGGCGATGCCTTTGACATCACTTTCATAACATTGTATCTCAGAACCCGGGATATGCTCTTCGCAACAAGATCAGCGGTGGAAGCATCACAAAAAATGACAAGGGAAGTGAAGGGAGCTTTTTCAAAGGCAAAGGCTCTTGAAAACCTAATCTGATTACCACCGCTTCACATTTTCACATACTTTAAAAATCACATAAGCTCTTGCATACAAAGGGGGATCTTTATTTTGATTCTCCTTTTTTTGAACCATATGGTATTCATACGTATATCTTGCTATTATTTTATCGCGCGGCCGCAGAAAACAAACAGGAGGTGTAAAGCGTGGGACTTGGTTCAACAGTAGTAAATCTCAGTAACACAAAAAGGCTTCAGATCGTTTGGGATACCGGAGTTGTGGAGGATGGAGAGCCTGTTTACTACAGACAATCCATATCCGTGGACAGCTCCATAACTGAACAGGAAGCCTACGATGCGGCTTATAATCTCGCTTCTCTTTCTACTTATACCATCAGCGAGATAAGGCTTATCAGCACAGACAGTCTTGGACCAATTGACTAATGAGGAGGTGTGATTAGTTGAAAACGCTTAACATGAGATGGTACGACTCGGCTCAGGGAAAGTCAAAAGGGCTTGTGCTTAGATCCCCAAAAGACGGTTTAACCCAAGCAGAAGTTCAGAATGTCATGGACGCACTTGTGACTCTCAAAGTCATCCCATCGAACTACGCAACGGACTATGCCAGCGTCATTGACAAAGCCACAAACGAACTTTTCAATTTGATCTGAGCAAATCCAAAAGCGGGCCCGAAGGGCCCGCTTTCATTAATGGAGGTGTAAAATGTACTTTCTCAAGTCATTAACCGGACTACTCTCTCTTGGCGCTTGTCTACTGGAAAGACCCGGTGAAGGAAGACAGAAGAAACAGGAACTAAAAAGCCTGTTGTATCAGGTTCTTCCAGAGGAAAATTGGAAAATCGACAAAGAATTGCTTGACGAAATTCTCGATAAAGCCATAGACATAGTGGTATCATGGTTAAACAGAACCATCTGGAAAACAGCCTAAAAGACCGCCTTCGGGCGGTCTTTTAACTGTGCAAATCACTTGGGTAGTTTCTTGACAAAGTATAGAATATTATATGGAGGGATTGCTATGTTTGGAGATCTGATGCTCCTCGGCATTGCGTTAGTTAGCTACTACTTTTTCATAAGATGGATAACACTTTACCTATGGCACGGGAAAAGTGTGCGAAAGGAAATAGCAGAAAAGGCAATAAAAACCTTCAAAAAAGTCGAAAATGAAGCTCCTGCTCATGAGAAGCTCATAATAGAATCGAAAATCCACAGGATAAAAGAATGGGCCTCATTTCATCTATCAGAACATAGGAAAGCCTGAAAGCGATTCTTTGAATACAAAATTCAGCTTTCAAGAAGGATGATGCCTGGTGAGAAAAAAGCCTTTCGAAATTTTCGAAAATGATAAGCTGAGCATTAAAATCGCCAAGATCACCACTCTTATCATTACTGCATTAATTGCTCTTGCTTTTGTAAGCAATGTAATATTTCCCGAAGAAGGAGAGTCTTTACCGACTCCTTACGAATTCCTCGAACTGATGTTCTTCCCCATGGGTGTGCTCGCTGGAATGCTTTTGGCATGGAAATGGAGACTAACGGGTCCATTGATTACAATCGGGAGTTTAGCAATATTTTACGCTTTAGAGTATCACGCCAAGCAAAGATTCCCCAGAGGCCTCACCCCTTTTTTAATAATAGTCCCAGCTTTTATTTTTTTGATAGATTATTTCGTTTCAAAAAATACTGGGTCCAGGGTTTAGTTGTCAGGGTTTAGATGTTCTCTCTCGTGACTCGAATCTCGGCTCTTACCAGCCAGCTAAAACCCGCTATGAACTGCTTACGCAGTTGCTTTGAACTTCTAACGAAGTTGCCATGAAC
>QNAR01000014.1 GCA_003643975.1 Thermotogae bacterium
AGCATCATCGAAGAATACTATATCTTTGACTCCTCTTTTATAGTAGAGGTTTTCAATGAAGGCTGCAACTTTTTTAGGGCTTCTACGGGAAAAGGATTTCCACAATTTCCAACTCATACAGTAATTACAATGAAAAGGACATCCCGTGCTTGTAATCAAAACAGCATAACTCAGCTTGTCATAATGGGAATAATCCGGGTCAAGCTCCTCCAGGAAATTCTCTTTTAACGACGCTTTAATACCGAGAAATTCAAGAGCGCTGTTCACAGGAGAAATGCCTGTGCCCGGGGCAACAAAATCAGCACCAGAAAAGGCAATCGCATGATCTGGTAAGATCGACGCATAAACGCCGCCAAGCACAACGGGCTTATCGGGTAGCTCCTCTTTTATCACCCTAATCGTATCACTTACTCCATAATGCCAATAAGTCATCATAGATGTTATAAATACGGCATCGACTCCTCGATATCTTCGCAGTTTTCGTCGAAAGAGCTCTTCAGGAAAGCCATAGCGCTTGAATTTTCGAGGAATATGCTCTAAACAACGTGGCTTTTCTATTGCTTCGTTATAGAATTTCCCAGTTCCATAATATTTATCTTCCGCTTCTTTTCCCATGAAAGCTTCCAGCTCCGGATCATAACGGTCAAGCAAATCTATGAGTGCCGTTTCAATCCCGGCATCTTTTAATATTGAAGATATATACAGCAAGCCCAGAGGCTTCAGCCAAAAATCATAAGCGGCTACATCTTCAATCCAGGGATTAATGAGCAGTATTTTCTTCAAGCTTTCTCACCAGCTTACAATATTCCCTTATGCCTTTAAGGGTGAGTTCTGTATCGATAAAATCAAAGAAATCCTTGCTTATATCAAAGAGCTTTGCATATCCGCCCGTTGCAATGATAACCGGTTTCGCAGGATACTTTTCTACAATCTGCATAACTATGCTTTTCAATCCAAAAAAGGTAGTATTAATTATCCCTATCCTGATGTTATCAGCAGTATTTCTGCCGATCGGTTTTTTTACAAAATGAAGTTCGACCTGGGGAAGTTTTGCGGTGCCAGAAAAGAGCGCTTTCATGGAAACATGTGGACCGGGAATGATTGCTCCACCTAGAAAAGCACCATCTTTTAATACATCAACAGTTATTGCGGTTCCAACATCGATAACGATTGCATTTTCCCCATAAAAGCTTTTTGCGCCAAGGATGTTGGCAACCCTATCCGAACCTATTTCAGGCGGAAAGTCCACATCCCATTTCACGCCAATATCTTCCCGGGCTGTGACAAAGAGCGCATCTTTGTTTATGTACTTCTCAGCGAAATATCTAAAGGAATTATTCACCGCGGGTACAACTGAGGCTACACACAGATCTTCCAGTTCTTCCACAGTGCAATCATTTCTATTCAGAAATTCCTTAACCATCATATATATCTCGTCTTCTGTCCCCAACCTTTTGGTTGAAACTCGCCATTTTGACTTCAACATATCTGTAGCCCACAGGCCAAAAACCGTATTTGTATTCCCAACATCAACAAGAAGATTCACCAAAATCCCTCCCGATAAATGCTACCACCTTTTTTAACACACTTCCACGCATTAATATTACAAAAAAGACGCCTACGGCGTCCTTAGATGCGTGGTGGCCAGATCACGGGTCTCAATGTTTTTTTGTTTCTTGCTCTGTCAATAAGAGCGAATCTGAAAGGTACTGTGAATTTCAAAATACCCAGTATATTCTTTACCTTTGCCAATTCGCTATCCTCACCAAAATTCAACAGTGTTATATTATTTTTCCACGCTAAATTATGAATAGCTTTTACCAATCTCTTACCATCTTTTCGGTCCTTATAATCCAGAAAAATCACATTCCATGAATGAATAGGATCGTTAAGTCTTGGAATTCTTATGAAGGGGAACAAAAAAGTAATGAATGCCGCAAAATCCCTAAAGAGCTTGAGAGCGATTGGGAGCTTTGTGATTTTGACATCAAACTCGCCCAAAGTATCCCAAACAATTGCCGTAGCTGTATTGTGCTTTATGAGTTTTATCTTCTTTTCAGCAATGAGTTTTGGAAAAAAATTTTGCCCGAGATCAAGTGGTACAAGATCGTGGTCGTCAATTTTTTCGTTATAATAACTCTGAAGAGCTTGCGGATCAGGTTCCTCATCTATGCTAATTCCATTTACTTTTCCTTTTCTCATAACCGGTACAGCATAAATATTCAATACTCTTGTGGGTTCGAACTTCATGTGTTTTAAAATCTTAACTGAGTTTATATTGTCCACTTTTACTGATCCAAAACCGAATTCAACATCAGAATTTTCGAGAATGTCGCCCATTTTCTGAATCACTGCTTTCAACCATCGTGCTAGACGCATACGATATTTGGGATTTGTTCTCAGCCCAAACATATAGACGCCGCGTTGTTTCCTCCCCTCAAGCCAGTAATCAGCATATCCTGCACCCACACAACCAATAATGTCACCGTTTTTTTCGTCTTCAGCAACCAGCATAAATCCATCATCAAAATGGTTCATTTTCACAAAAAAGTCCTTTCTATCAGAAGCAAACCATATGCTCCCTTCTTGTGAGGAGGTCCTTTCAATTTCAAGGAGTTTCTCGTTATCTTCAGGTTTCGCTTGTCTCACAATCACTCTCTTTCACCCCTCTCAGATACAGCTTAAACCAGTTCAACAACGCTTTTAGCCTTTTTTCCCTGTGTGATGGAAGCCCGCTACGCGATAGTTCGTGGTTTTCCTTGGGGAAAAGAATCAACTTAGCGGTTTTTCCCAAGCGCCTTAACGCTGTAAAGAACTGCATTGCTTCAGGAACAGAGCACCGATAATCATCAAGAGAATGAATTAAAAGCAATGGAGTTTCAACATTCGATACATACGTTAGAGGAGATTGCCGCATATAGGTTTCTGGTTCCTCCCAAAAGGGCTTAGACAAACCTATCTGATCCTCAGCGAAAAAGTACCCGATGTCAGTTGTACCATAAAATGAAACGAAGTTAGATATGGAACGTTGAGAAACAGCTGCTTTAAAAATATCCGTGTGACCAACAATCCAATTTGTCATAAATCCACCGTATGAACCACCTGTAACTCCAAGGCGCTCTGAATCAATAAAGGTAAATTCATTCACAGCAAATTCTATTACTTCCATGATATCCAAAAAATCTCTCTCACCATAATGCCCACGAATATCAGCAAACTCACTGTTATAACCATGACTTCCTCGAGGGTTACAATAAATGACTACAAATCCTTCAGCGGCGAGCATTTGAAATTCATGAAGATAGGCGTTTCCATATGCGGTTTTTGGACCACCGTGGATTTCAAGAATTACTGGATATTTCTTATCAGCTCTAAAATCTGGCGGCTTTAAAATCCAGGCATCTATGTCTTTTCCATCGGAAGCAGTAACCCGAAACATCTCCGGGGAAGAAATTATGCAATTGTTGATCCAGCTATTGAAAGAGGTGAGTTTTCTACTTTTTCCATTTGAGTATTTAAAAATTTCAAGTGGTCTTGAGGGGGTGGAGGCAGTAAAAATCAGATCCCCTTTCTCCGAAACATCAAAGGTATCAATACTGCCATTTATATCCAAGACGGTGTCGATTCGTCCATCAGATTCGATTTTTTTCAGCAAGACTTTAAATCTTTCGGTAGCGAGAAAATAAAAAGAATCGTTGACAACTTTGAATTGACGCCCTCCCACTCCTCTAACATCGCTGTTGAGCGCGTTGAACATTGGGATATCATAATCCTTAGTTAAGTGGATGAAAATTCCATTCAATGTCGCAAGTGCTATAAAGGGATTAGCAGAAAAGGCTTTAGTGGAATCTATGGCAATGACAAAGAGTTCACTGTTGTTCTTCCACCTTGCTGCGGCAATACTTATTCCCTCAGGTGATAATCTTGTTTTTTTCCCTTCTGAAACATGGTAAAGCGTTGACATTATTGGGTTAGCCTCAGGGTTATCCTTTGCGATAGTTACATAAGAGGTTCCATCGGGAGAAAATATCACATCAACAACATCAACAGAAGGGTCTTCTGCAAGTTGAGTAACTTTTCCCCTTTTGGTGTCAAAAACAAATGCCTTCCTCTTTTTTCCTTCTGTAATGCCTTTGCCGTTGAATAAGAAAGGTATGCTTTCTATCTCATAAACCCTTTTATCATCATCTTCTTTCTTCTTTTTTTGCAGACAGCCCGGATACGAAACGAAAGAAAGCCTGTTTTTTCCGGCCCATCTGAGATTTGTGATGTTTTCCGAAAATTCTCGTATTTTCATAGCTTCGCCACCAGCAAAAGGCATCAAATACAAGCCGATTCCTTTAGATTTCTCCCTTTTAGACAAAAAAAACAGTTTTTTCCCATCAGGGCTGACTGTTGGTGAAAAATCGCTATCCCCAAAAGTCAGCTGCCTAAGATTTCTACCGTTATAACCTTGAATCCAGATATTGCTCTTGTATCTGTTGTTCTTTGCATCCATGGTTTTTCTTACAAAAAGAAAGGTGTTATCATGTGGAAGAAAGTGAAGGTCGCCAACACTAACGTATTTGTATATATCCGAAAGCTTTATTGTTTTCATTATATCCCTCCCTATAAGGATTTTATCATCAATTGGCTTTCTCCATGCTTTTTCACATTTCGTGAAATGAAAACACTTTGCGAATGATTTTCACGCTTTCATTATTAGAAAGTTGTGATAGAATTTGAACATGAAGGAAAAAGCCAAGAAGTATCATCTTAAACCGAATCCAGTTCCAGAGTTTATTAACAATGCGTTAGATGATGAACAACTAGATGCAGTCCTCAATTCTTCTGGAAGGACACTGATTGTTGCAGGGCCAGGTTCTGGAAAAACAAGAGTCATCACCTACAAGATTGCACATCTGGTGGCTTCCGGTGTAAAACCCGAAAATATTTTGCTTGTTACTTTCACCCGTGCTGCTTCACGAGAAATGATTGAAAGAGCTCGACGAGCGAGCGGCTCAGATTTGAGAGGCATGCTTGCCGGGACTTTCCATCACATTTGCAATTACTTCTTGAGAAAATACTCCCACCGCATTGATATTAATGCGAACTTCACAATACTCGATAGAGAAGACGCAAAAGATCTCATTAAACACTGCCGTTCACAGCTTCTCGAAGAACTTAGTAAAAAAGGCGCTTCTATTCTCCCGGGTGCTGGTGTACTACAATCTATTTACTCTTATGCAATCAATTGTGGTCTTTCACTAAGGGAGGCTATTGTTCACCAAAGCAAAAAATTTCTCGGGGTTGAAGAACATATTGAAGAAATCTGGAAACGATACAGCATTTTGAAAATCGAAAACAATTCTTTGGATTATGACGATTTGTTGGTAAAAGCTCTTCAACTATTCGAGACCAATCTTGAAGCCTTGGAAATTGAATCGACGAGATTCCGTTGGATTCTTGTGGATGAATTTCAAGACACTAACATTCTTCAATACAAGCTTGTAGAGCTTTTATCACACGTTCATGGCAATCTTGTGGTTGTTGGCGATGATGCTCAATCGATCTATTCTTTTCGGGGAGCGCGTTTTGAAAACGTATTTGATTTTTTAAATAGCGGAAATACAAAGATTTTCAAGATACAGACAAATTACCGTTCTACTCCTGAAATCGTTAAGCTGATAAACAATATCATTCCTTCCAACGCAGTTGAAAAGAGTCTTAAAGCAGTAAGAGAGTCGGGACCATTGCCAGTAGTGGCAGAAACCTGGGATAATATGGAGGAAGCGAATTTCATAGCACAAAAAATTGAAGAGCACATAAACGATGGAATATTGCCTGAGAAAATCGCCGTGTTGTATAGATCACATTATCATTCTCTTGAATTGCAGATGGAGTTAGATAGGAGAAAAATAGATTATATATTGTTTTCAGGACCCAAATTTGTTGAAACCGCTCATGTGAAAGATATAATTGCTTTTCTAAAGGTACTTGTTAATCCCGCCGATCAGCTTTCCTGGGGAAGAATCTTACGACTCTTCCCGGGAGTCGGAAGTACGACATCACTAAGAATAATTGAAACTATTCGGCTAAGCTTGGGAAACGAGGATAAAATATTGGAAACGTTGAGGAAATTTGACGGTAGTAGAATTAAGCTTGGAAAGCTAATAAAGATTTTTGAGGCTATGAATGAAGACAAACAGCCTGTAAATGCTATACAAACAATATTTCACACTTTCTATAGCAATTACCTTGATGAAAAGTATCCCGATGCCCGGGAACGAAAACTGGACATCGAAAGGTTAATGGAAATTTCTGAACGATATTCAGGTATTTCCGAACTCCTTGAAGATCTTGCTGTTAGTGAAAAGGTTGATATTGAAAGGGAACGAATCGAAAGAGAATCAAAGGTTGTTTTGAGCACCGTACATCAGGCAAAGGGATTGGAGTGGGATGTGGTATTTATCATTGCTGTTAATCCCGGGGATTTTCCGAGTTATTTTGCGCTCAATGAAGGCAACATAGATGAAGAGGAACGCATATTTTACGTCGCAGTAACCAGGGCAAGAGATTATTTGTACATAATCAGGCAAAAAGGTGGAAGAAGCAGGCCTATGATGGGAAACAGATATGTTTTCAGATCTGGTTATGACTTCATAGCAAAAATACCTGAAGATACGGTGGAGTTCTGGGACATAGGATGGGATCTATAAATCTCATAAATACTCTAAGCTAGGGGGGAAAGAAATGGAAGCATTGTATCTACCACTATCTGCTGGCTTGATTTCAACGATTTTTGCATTCATTATGCTCAGAAGAACACTTAGATTTTCACCGGGGAGTGAAACAATGCAAAAACTTTCCGGTTATGTGCAGGAAGGCGCCTCTACCTTTATTGGTGCGGAAGCTAGGAAGATTTTCACCGTGGCTATTCTCATCGCAGCTGCTCTGGGGATCATATTTCAATCATACAAATACCCCATTGCCCTTCTTTTTGGGGCTTTGATTTCAGAGCTTGCGGGTGTAATAGGAATGTACGCTGCAACTAGGGCTAATGCAAGAGTTGCCGAAGGTGCTAAAAGTGGCCTGCCTCAAGCCTTTAAGGTTGCTTTCTCAGGTGGATCAGTAATGGGGCTTTCCGTAGCAGGCTTTTCATTAACTGGACTTGCAGTTATAATGATAGTTTTCAAAGATTCTTTTGTTTATGAGAGTCTTACGGAGGTTTCAAGAGCTTTCGGGAAAATATCATTTCTTGATTCAGTTATGATAATTAGTTCTTATTCGCTGGGTGCAAGTTTGATTGCCCTTTTTGACAGGGTCGGAGGCGGCATGTACACAAAGGCCGCTGATATGAGTGCTGATCTTGTTGGCAAAATCGAAGCTCACATACCTGAAGACGATCCGAGGAATCCGGCTACTATTGCAGACAATGTCGGCGACAACGTTGGCGATGTTGCCGGATTAGGCGCAGATATTCTCGAATCTTATGTTGCTTCTATTGTATCTGCCATAGTTCTCGCCATATTCATGAAACTCGCAGACAAAAAAGTAGTTGACGGTGTCGTTCAGTGGGGAATGAGCTCTGATCATTATTATAGACTTATTCTTTTGCCTGTCCTGATAGCTGGAGCGGGCGTGATCGCGTCATTAATCGGTGTAATAGTCGTAGCCACTTTAAGGGCAAAAGATGCGAGGAAAGCATTGGGTTTTGGGAACGTATTCACTGGTATTTTAGTTCTCGCCTCCACAGCTCTTGTGATAGGTTTGTATGCACCCGACTACAAATTCAAGGATGAATTCATTGTTAATCCCGATTTTGTTTCGCGATGGAGAATATTCCTGGCAATAGCAAGCGGACTGATAGCTGGATTGATAATAAGCAAGTTAAGTGAATACTTTACCTCTACCGATTACTCGCCAACAAGAAAACTCGCTCAAAAAACACAAGCTGGTGTAGCTATTAATATTACTTCCGGTCTTGCATTAGGTATGGGAAGCACATTATGGCCTGTTATCACTCTGGCTATGGCGATACTCGGTGCTTACTGGTCTGCGGGCGTTTATGGTATAGCAGTAGCGGCTCTTGGAATGTTATCTTTCGTTGGATATATAGTAAGCGTGGATAGCTATGGCCCTGTTGCAGATAACGCTGGTGGTATAGCACAGATGGCTGAGCTTGATCCGAAGGTAAGAACGATAACTGACAAGCTAGACTCCGTTGGTAACACAACCGCTGCGATTGGAAAGGGCTTTGCCATTGGTTCTGCAGCTTTTGCTGCACTTGCACTTATTGTCTCGTATATCTGGAGTGCCGCTCATTCCGCGGAAGAGATAGTGAATAACCCGGTTATTAACCTCGTTGAACCATATACGATTGTGGGCATAATTATTGGTGCTATGCTCCCCTTCTTCTTCACTTCATTGCTCATAAAAGGGGTTGCTGATTCTGCGGATTTGATGATAACGGAAATTAGGAGACAGTTCAGAGAACACAAAGGAATTTTGACTGGTGAGGAAACACCTGACTATAAACGCTGTATTGAAATAACAACCAAAGGAGCTGTTAGCAGAATGCTCGCTCCGGGACTTATAGCAATTCTCACGCCATTTATCGTGGGCTTCCTCTTTGGAAAAGCAGCTGTGGCTGGCTTGCTTCTTGGAGGTCTGGGTAGTGCTATTATGATTGCTCTATTTACCGCAAATTCCGGTGGTGCGTGGGACAACGCAAAGAAATTTATCGAAGAAGGAAATTATGGTGGTAAAGGGACAGATGTTCATGCAGCTGCCGTTGTAGGCGACACCGTAGGAGATCCTCTGAAAGATACAGTGGGGCCTTCTATGGATATATTGATAAAACTCATGTCCGTTGTCTCGCTGGTTTTTGGGTCACTATTTCCAAATAAGCCCTTTTTCATGTGAATACAATTGATCCACTGAGCTAAAATAAAAGCCTCCCATCCGGGAGGTTTTTTATATCAGAATACTGCTTGAATATACAGCTGCAACAAAGCAATCACAGCGACTTTAGAAAATCATGGATACTTTGGATTGTTTTGCTTTTTCATGTACATCCTGCTATCAAAGATTTTTATAAGTTCATCAATATCATTACCATCTCGCGGATAAATTGCCTGCCAAATGCCCAACCTGAGAATCATTTTATCGTCGTCAATAATAGGGTTTTCAATTGCATACTTTATTCTTTTGATGAAGGTTTGTGCACCTTTTCCATTGGTTTCAGGTAGTGCAATCACAAACTCATCACAGCCGTATCTGGCAAAAACATGGTTGTTTGTTCGACATGCTAACTAAGTTGTATAATAATCATGGAGGTGAGAAAATGCCAGAAGAACTCATAAAAAAGCAACCCAGGAAATTCTTTCCAGAAAAATTAGATTTTTCTGTATGGGACAATGTTGAACAGGAACTCAAAAAACTCATGAGCTTCAGGATTGATTCCGCTAAAGACCTTGAGACTTTTCTTGAAAGATTTAGCGAACTTTACATGATATTGCAGGAGCAGCTGGCATGGCGCTATATCAAAATGACCTGCAAAGCTGACGATGAAAAACTGCGAAAAGAATATTCAAACTTCTATGCAAATATTTTCTCAAAAGCTGAGCCATATCGTATCAAGTTAATGAAAAAATACTATGTTTCTCCTTACAGAGAAAAACTGGACAAAAGCAGATACTCTCATCTGGATAAGCTTGTGGCAAATCGCATTGAACTCTTTAGAGAGGAAAATCTCCCTCTTGAAATAAAGGAAAAGGAACTATCTTCCAAATATGGTTCTATTATTGGTTCGTTGACGGTTAATTATAAAGGTAAAGAGTACACACTCAAGCAACTTTCAAAATTTCAGTACGAGCCGGACCGAAGTATAAGAGAAGAAACCTGGAAATTGATGATGGGCAAACTTTCTTCAGTAAGAGATTCGTTGGAAACACTTTTTGATGAACTCAAGGAAATAAGAATACCTCAGGCAACAAATGCCGGTTTCGATAATTATCGTGACTATATACATGCAAAAAAACAAAGATTCGCATATTCTGTTGAAGATATTTTCAGATTTCATAAGTCAGTTGAAAATGTGGTGGTTCCCTTTGTTAGAGAACTCAACAGGGAAAAACAGAAAAAGCTCAACGTAAATTCACTCCGCCCCTGGGATACTGTCGTGGAACCATCAGGCAGGACTTTAAAACCCTTTGAAAATGTAAATGAATTTGTTGATAAAGCAATTAAGATACTGTCCAAAGTAGAGCCTGAATTTGGCGCAAATCTCAAAAAAATGAAAAACAGCGGTCTTTTGGATCTGGAGAACAGAAAAGGAAAAGCTCCAGGGGGTTACAATTATCCTCTTGATGAAACAGGTGCGCCTTTTATTTTTATGAACGCCACAGGTGTTCCTGAAAACGTGAGAACCATACTTCACGAATCTGGCCATGCGATGCACTCCTTCGCAACAGTAAATGAACGTATAATTCTTTACAAACATACCCCACACGAAGCAGCAGAACTTGCTTCTATGTCCATGGAATTGTTAACTCTTGACTATTTGAATGAATACTATCCTGACAATGAAGACCTTAAACTTGCAAAACGCAAAGAACTTGTTGGAACCATATCTTTTCTTCCGTGGTGTATGATTGTTGACGCTTTCCAGCAGTGGATTTATACAAACCCCGAACACACCTCTGAAGAACGTGATTCTTATTTCGCCTCGCTTCTTGATAGATTCAATACCGGCGTTGATTGGACAGGTCTCGAAAGAGAAAAACGTATAAGATGGTTGTTACAACCCCATATTATGACATCGCCCTTTTATTACATCGAATACGGTATCGCACAATTGGGTGCACTAGCCATTTATAGAAATTACAGACTCAATGCCCAAAAAGCAATTGAGCAGTATAAAAACTTTCTTAGCCTTGGGCACTCAAAACCTCTTGATGAATTGTATAAAACCGCGGGAATCAGTTTTGATTTCAGCGAAGAGTATATAGCTGAACTCCTGGAATTTGTGAAAGAAGAGCTAAATAGGTTGTAATATTAATCCTGTATGAATTATCAACCCAGCAAGGCCCGGCAGAGCTCAACAGGGCCTTGTTTTTGTAACAACCATTGTCCCAATTACGCGTACAATATACCTATGAAAGAGGTGGTATTTTGAAAGCACTAGTCACAGGAGCATCATCTGGATTTGGAAAGCTGTTCTCTTATGAACTAGCCCGGAAAGGTTATGATCTCGTTATTGTTGCGAGGCGCAAAGAACGTCTCGACAAGATTGCAAAAGATATTCTTAAGCAGTACAAAGTAAATGTAGAGGTTTTTCAGGCAGATCTTACAGAATATGCTAGCCTGCAAAAGCTTGTTGAAAATTACTCTGACATTGATCTATTGGTTAATAACGCGGGTTTTGGTATAGTAGGTAAGTTTATTGATATAGAACTGGAACGTGAGTTAAAGATGATTGATCTCAATATAAAAGCACTCTATTTTCTCACAAAAAAATACGCAAAAACAATGCTTGGCAAAAAAAATGCAGGAATAATAAATGTGGCTTCAACCGCAGCGTTTCAACCTTTACCGGGTTTTACTACCTATGCTGCTTCAAAAGCTTTCGTGCTCTCCTTTACAGAAGCGCTGAATTATGAGTTCAAAGGAGCCATTAGAATAATGGCTCTTTGCCCCGGACCGGCAAAAACGGAATTTTTCAATCAAGCTGGCGTTTCCAAAATGAAATTGAAAGAAATGGATCCTGAAAAGGTAGTTAAAGCTGCCTTACATGCCTTTGAAAAAGGGAGAAGAATTTATATTCCCGGTATGGCAAATAGGTTTATAGTATTTATACAGCGTTTTGTTAGCAACACGGTGGTGATGAAGTTCGCCGCAAAACTTTTTTACAATGAAAGCAAGCACTCGTTGAATTTGAAGAAAGAAGAAAGGTAATACTCAGTTGCTATCCAAAGCCTTTCGGGCAAGCACATCAGCCATTTCGTTGTAAACACTGCCTGAATGGGCTTTTTCTTTTATCCAATGTATTTTTACCGTCTGTGAGAGTTCTTTCATACGTTTTACATATCCCTGCGTAAGAGGGATTTTTGCTTTCCAGGTGCCATTAATCCAATTTGCAAGGCCCTCATAATCATAATGTAAACATATCTCTTTGATACCATTTTTTGCAGACCATTCCAGAGCTTTTAACACTCCCTGGATTTCTCCCGCAACATTTCTTGTGCCACCTCGAAGCTTAAAACTTCCAGAAAGAGTCTTTACGATTTTTCCGTCCTTTATACACACAACGCCATATGCAGCTCTGCCATCTCTGTAACTACCATCCACAAAAAGATGATAGCCCTTCAATTTTTTTCCGTTGTATTCGTTCCAGAGTTTATAAATCGTTTCTCTGTAATCTGCAGAAATGCCTTTAGGTAAAACAAGCCTTTTCTCACCCTTTTTGTTTCTATAAACAATAAAAGCCCACGGAATTCTTTTCAGCCTGATTATCATAGAATATTCCTTTATTTCATATTTCAAAATACCAAATCCCTTTGACTCGAAAAATGCAATCAGGTTTGAAACTTCTTCTTTTGGGAACATATAGACTCCTTTGCAATATTTTGGTTAATAAGCAATTTTCCTGCCAATGATTTCGGTCATTATCGTTAATTATTTTAGCATGGTTCACCGGAAAAAGGCTTTTTGATTCGTATAAAACATATGTACTAATTTAATGCTTAATATCTCTTATGTTTCACTACGTTGCTGTTTAACGTATTGTACTGTCCATTTGTATTTGTTCTCAGTCTGAAATACTGATATAATGATAGTGAAAATATTCTAAAAGGGAGGTGTAAATATGCGAAAATTGCTTTTAGTCCTGATGATTATAGGGATTTCAACGCTTTTTCTTGCGAAGGGTTTGTTTGTTGGAATTGGCGGAGATTTTTACGGTGATTTCTATGCAGATCCGCCCACAATAGAAGGTGTTAAAATTTATGGGCAGTTAGATCTTTCTTTATTCACGCTGCAACTTCCCATGGGTTATTATGATGTCGCCACTGATGTATTTGAACAGTATTCTGAACCCGATGTGTTTTTGGGAATTAACCTGAAGCTACCCATATGGTTCCTGTATTTGAGAGGGCAGATCACCTCGCCATTCAGTGACATAAAGGATTTCATCAATGGAGATATTGAATCTGATCAGCTTTTCCTTTTTACAAAGCTCGGTATTGGGGCTAAACTGGCCTTCTTCTTCGTCGAAGCTGGTATGGATGGATCAACCTATATCTCAGATATAGACACATTTAGTCCTTTTATGTTCCCATATGTTATGGCCGGTATCGCTTTCTAAGGGCATATCAATAAAAAAGGGGCGCCGCATTAGCGCCCCTTTTTTATTTTATGCTCATCCTTCTGCAAGTTTTCTATATGTTTCGTAACGCTCTTTCGCTTCAGCTTCAGCTTTTGCAAAGAGTTTTTCGGCAATCTCCGGGAAGGTATTGAGCAATGAAGTATATCGGACTTCTCCCATTAGGAATTCCCTGAAAGAAGCTTTGGGTTCTTTTGAATCGAGAATGAATGGATTTTTGCCCTGTTTCTTTAGCTCAGGGTTGTAACGATACAGATGCCAGTATCCTGCTTCAACGGCTTGCTTTTCACGGAATTGTGTTTTACCCATACCAATTTTTATACCGTGGTTGATACAGGGTGAGTAAGCAATAATCAATGACGGACCCTTATAGCTTTCAGCCTCCGTAAGGGCTTTCATGAACTGGTTCATGTTTGCCCCCATGGCAACCTGTGCAACATACACGTAGCCATAAGCCATAGCCATTAAACCCAGATCCTTCTTTTTGGTCTTTTTACCGGAAGCAGCAAACTTTGCAACCGCAGCTGTTGGTGTGGCCTTTGATGATTGCCCACCGGTGTTGGAATAAACCTCCGTGTCGAAAACAAGAACGTTGACATCTTCATTCATGGCAAGAACATGGTCAAGTCCACCATAGCCAATGTCATATGCCCAGCCATCTCCGCCAACGATCCATACTGATTTTTTGACCAGGAAGTCCTTATCTTCCTTTATTTCAGCGAGTATTTCATTGACCCTTTTCTCTTCGAATTTCTTATCAAGAATGGGGAGGATTTTTTTAGTTGCATCACTGGAGGCTTTCGCGTCATCCATCCCATTTAGCCATTCCTGGAACGGTGCTTTAATATCCTCAGGAAGGTCAAAGCTGAGCAATTCATTCATCAGCTCGGCAATACGTTCTCTGATATGTTTTACTGCGATAGCCATACCAAAACCATACTCAGCATTGTCTTCAAAGAGTGAATTCGCCCATGCAGGACCTTTCCCTTCAGCGTTGGTCGTATAGGGTATGGAAGGTGCAGAAGCCCCCCAGATTGAAGAGCAACCTGTGGCATTAGCTATAATCATCCTGTCACCATAAAGCTGCGTAGCAACCTTGATATAAGGTGTCTCACCACAGCCTGCACATGCTCCAGAGAATTCAAATAATGGTTTGGAGAATTGGCTACCTTTGACCGTGGTTAGGGGTAGGAGATCCTTTTTTTCGCTGATAGTTTCAGAGAATTCCCAGTTCTTCGCTTCGTCCATCTGTGTTTCAATAGGCTTCATCACAAGAGCGTCAGATGGGCAGACATCAATACAGTTTCCACAACCAGTACAATCGAGAACGCTGACCTGAATCCTGAACTGAAGACCTTCAAATTTTTTGCCACCGATGGCTTTCTTGGTACTATATCCTTCTGGAGCCTTCGCCATTTCCTCCTCATTAAGTAAGAAAGGTCTTATAGCTGAATGTGGACAAACAAAGGAACATTGGTTACATTGAATACATTTGTCAGCTATCCATTCAGGAACTTCTACTGCGACACCACGTTTTTCATAGGCAGCTGTCCCCAGAGGGAAAGAGCCATCTTCTCTGCCAACGAAAGCACTTACTGGAAGGTCGTCCCCCTCCTGTTTGTTCATAGGCTCAAGAATCTTTTTAATGAATTCAGGTTTTTCTTTTTCTTCAACTTTTTCATCAACAGCATTTTTCCAGGAATCAGGAACATCGATTTTCACCAATGAGCTTATTCCCTTATCAATGGCTTCGTGGTTCATCTTTACGATATCTTCACCTTTTTTGCCATAGGTTTTAACAACGGCTTTTTTGAGTAGATCGACTGCTTGGTCAATATCCATAACGTTGATGAGTTTGAAGAAAGCAGCTTGCATAATCATGTTTATCCTACCGCCAAGTCCTATTTCCTTGGCAATTTTGGTGGCATTAATTGTGTAAAAGTGAATGTCGTTTTCTGCAATATATCGTTTCATATTTGCTGGAAGGTTCTTTTCAAGCTCTTTGCCTTCCCAATTTGTGTTTAAAAGGAATGTACCGCCTTTCTTCAAGCCTTTTAAAAGATCATATTGATGAACATAAGACTGTTTATGGCAGGCAACAAAATCTGCTTCGTCTATAAGATATGTGGATTTGATGGGTTTTTTTCCAAATCTCAGGTGGGATATTGTAACGCCTCCGGATTTCTTGGAATCGTACGCAAAATATCCCTGGGCATAATAATCCGTGTTGTCACCAATTATCTTGATAGCGTTTTTGTTTGCACCAACTGTTCCATCAGAGCCGAATCCCCAGAATTTGCAGCGAATCGTTCCCTCAGGCGTGGTATGGATTACTTCCTTTACTTCCAATGAAGTTCCTGTCACATCATCAACGATGCCAATTGTGAAATGATCCTTCGGATTTTCAACCTTGAGATTGTCAAAAACAGCTTTGATTTGTGAAGGCGTGGTGTCTTTTGAACCGAGTCCATATCTTCCACCAACGATAAGTGGAGCGTTTTCCTTTCCATAAAAAAGTGCCTTCACGTCTTCATAAAGTGGTTCTCCAAGAGCACCCGGTTCCTTTGACCTGTCAAGAACAGCGATTCTTTTAACAGTTTTCGGCAGAACATCAAAGAAGTATTTTGCGGAGAATGGTCTGTAAAGGTGTACTTTTATAAGTCCAACTTTTTCACCTTTGCTGAGCAGGTAATCAACTGTTTCTTCAGCTGTGTCAGTAACAGAACCCATTGCGATAATAACATGCTCAGCATCTGGCGCACCGTAATAGTTGAACGGTTTGTATTCCCTGCCGGTGAGTTTGGAGATTTCTTTCATGTACTCTGCTACTACATCGGGTACTACCTCATAGAACCTGTTAGCGGATTCCTTAGCCTGGAAGTAGATATCTGGATTCTGAGCAGTCCCTCTGATTACCGGGTGTTCAGGATTCAGGGCGTTTCGTCTAAAAGTTTTGACTGCTTCAATGTCCAGCAATTTTCCAAGGTCTTCATAGTCCAGAACTTCTATCTTTTGGATTTCGTGCGAAGTTCTGAATCCGTCGAAAAAGTGCAGAAATGGTATTCTGGATTTGATTGCTGAAAGATGGGCAATGGCTGCCAAATCCATAACTTCCTGTACGCCACCGGATGCCAAAAGTGCAAACCCGGTTTGCCTTGTTGCCATAACATCCGTATGATCGCCAAAAATCGAGAGCGCGTGCCCTGCAACTGCACGTGCGCTAACATGGAACACGCCCGGAAGTAATTCTCCCGCGATTTTTTACATATTCGGGATCATGATTAACAATCCCTGTGAAGCAGTAAAGGTAGTTGTAAGAGCTCCAGCAGCAAG
>QNAR01000015.1 GCA_003643975.1 Thermotogae bacterium
CCTTTCTTTCGTGCAAAGTTAAAAGCTTTTAGAATCGCTTCTCTGGCATTGCTATAATTCAAGGAAAAAGCGCTTGTATGGAAAATTCTGGTTGTTTTTAATATATCCTTATGTTTATTGCTAAAATTCAAGAGAAGATTATCCCTATTTTTTATTGTGAAACTTGGATCCCCATTTTCATCTATGGTAACCGAAGCATAGAGGGTTTTTTCAGATGTGGCAAAAAGCGATGTTGGGAACCCTGAATCAGTAAGAAGGTTCATCAAAAAGTGCCCTTCATCATCCCTGGCCAGTGATGACTGAAAAGCCACTCGTATTCCCATTAAATGCAAATCCATCATGGTATTGAAAACCGAGCCACCCGCCAACCACCTTTCCTCGCCTTCAGCTGTGCGTATTTTATCGACGAGAATTTCACCCATTCCAAACACATCAGGCATTTAATCCACCTCTTTCATCAATCCTTAACTACCTTCCAGGCAGCCTTTCTTAGTCGATTCATTATTGCGAATCCGATCCCCTTTTCCGGGAATGTCTCAGATATGAGCAGTTTGAATCCCCTGGTGGGCAGTTCCCTGAGAGCATTGAAAAGATTCGCCGCGACTATGTACAGGTCATCTCTTGAACCCAAGATAACCCGATCGAATTTTTCCTTATATAGTTCCTTTGTTTCCTCAGAACAAAGTATGGCAACCTTTCTATTACTGTTAGAGGCGATTTCATTTATCGTCTTAAATGAATCAAAAGGGTTTCCTTCTACAAGAATGAGCTCTATATCAGGGGAATAATGCCGGTATTTCATTCCCGGTGATATAGGTGGGCCATCATAATTCCCATGTGCTCTGGCGGCCTCAGAAATGACGAGTTCCGGAAGCAGCGTTTTTAGCCTTTCGGGTGATACAGGTCCGGGTCTCAATAGCATTGGTTTCTCGGCTGTCATGTCTATAATTGTGGATTCAAGTCCAAAGAGTGTCTTGCCTCCCAGAATGATACAGGCCACTTTTCCATCGAGGTCTTCTGCTACATGCCAGTCCTCAGTTGGGCTTGGCTTTCCGGATAAATTGGCGCTGGGAGCAGCAATAGGAACACCCGATGCCGCGATCAGCCTCAGAGCAATGGGGTGAGCCGGGAAGCGAAGCCCTACGGTCTGCAAATTGGCGGTGACAACATCGGGAATTGAACGTCTTTTGTGAAAAATGAGTGTAACTGGTCCCGGCCACAAACGATGGGCAATCTCATAAGCATTTATGTCTTCAACCACGAGATTTTGTGCCATTTCTAGAGAGGAAACATGCACAATCAGCGGATTATCCTGAGGCCTTCCTTTGGCTTGAAAAATCTTCTTTACAGCATCGGGATTTAGAGCATTTGCTCCAAGACCATAGACTGTCTCAGTGGGAAAGGCTACCAGCTCACCATTCTTTATAAATTCAGCCGCACGGGCGATTTTATCTATTTCTGGCAACTCTGGAGATATTTTTAGTTTTAGGGTGTTCATTTAACCACCTTTTCTTTTCCAATAATAGCTGCCCCATAAGCACCGACGATATCGGGTATTTTGGGGATGAGAAATTTGACTCCAAGCTCTTCCTGAAGAGTTTTCACGATGCCACTATTTCGGGCAACTCCGCCTGTGAAAACCACCGGTGGTTGTCCCTTTACTCTTTTGTACATGGCGACTATACGCTTTGATATCGATCTGAAAAGGCCAGCAGATATATCATTTATTGATTCTCCTTTTCCTATCAGGGAAACCACTTCAGATTCAGCAAAGACCGTGCACATTGAACTAATCGATAGTTTTTTGCGAGCTCTTTCAGCGGCAGCTGCCATGGCGTCCAGGTCTTTTTCGAGTACGCGCGACATCACTTCGAGAAAGCGCCCGGTGCCTGCGGCGCACTTATCGTTCATGCTAAAATCCACCACACTTCCCTTTTCATCAAGCCGTATAACCTTGCTATCCTGCCCGCCAATGTCGATAATGCATTGTGCATGGGGAAATAATGTCCTCGCGCCTTTGGCATGACAGGTTATTTCGGTTACGGTTTCATTGGCGAAATCCACAATATCACGCCCATACCCTGTGGCGACGCAATAGGCGATGTCATCGGCTGTGAAGTTCATTTCTTCTTGCGCTTCCTTCAACAATTTATGAGCGGTTACACTGCCATTTATACCGGTAGGGGCTATTTTCCAGAGAAGTATTTCTTCACTGTCGTTGATGACCACTAAGTTAGTTGTTGTTGAACCCGAATCCACACCAAGAAAATACTTTCCTTTGGATTTCCTGCTGATTGCCCCTGCTATTCCTTTTCTGAGCTTTTCGACAAAAGCACCTATTCTCGTGGACAACTGCCCTAGGGAGCTCAATGGGAAATCTATCTCCAGCGATATAGAGGGAATTTCTTTCGGGACAGGATAGTCGTCGAAAAAATCGCAGAACTTTTGATTCAACTTTATCACTCCTTCGGGCTTCTGAGACAGGAGGATTTTCTGCAATGGGGAAGTGTCGCTTTCAATATCTACAAAACGACCACAAGGCACACGGCGCTGTATTAAACGGGTGGCTATTTCATAAAGTGGATCAGAAGCTGAAAATGTTTCACCGGTAAAGCCTCTCATTCCACCACAAGTTTCATTTAACACGAGTTCTGCGCCAATATCCTCTATCATCTTCAAAAATTCCCTGTCTTTTATTATCCCACCTACTACTGCCAGGCGTGGAACGCCCTTTCTAATGTATTTTAAAGATGGCTGATATCTTTTCCCGGAATTGGCAAAATCTATGGCCTTTTGAATCTCGTTGTATTTGAGGTTTTCTCGATGCAACTGCCACAGATAATCTTTTAAGTCGTTGAACCTTTTTATACCTTCTTTTAGCTCTTCGAGTGTTATGGAACTTCCTCTTACCAAGGATAACACCTCAAGTAAATTCGCCAGTTGATCCCTGTAAAAATTTTTTGATTCATCGTCGCGTTTCCATGGAAGTCTCAACTGAATGATCCTGGCCTTTGAAAAATCCCGTGCCAGGTCGTTTATTCTCCGCATAGCATCGCAAGAATCAACGGCAATAAAAAGATCTTTATCATTCATGGCTTTAAGTGATTCAAAGGTTGTTTTACAATAACCACATAGATTTCTGTGCACTAATGGATCTTCGGTATAATCAACGCTATCTATTTTCGCAAATGGGAGTTTGCTGGCGAGCAATATCTCCAAAGGAACGTAACTGCAGGCATAGTAGATCACTCTTTCACCCCCAGAATCTCAAGAAAAGCACTCACCCTTGTCTTGAGTTGACCTGCACTTTCCGAGTTATGATCCACGCAATCGCCGGTCAATTCTAAAAATGGGATCTTTTCCTGACTGAATACGCTTTTTAGATACCCAGCGCCTCCACTTGATTGACGACATCCCCAATGAGAAAAGTGAATGGCACCTGAAACGTTCAGTTCTCGGGCGAGATTTATCAGGAATTCCCCCCGCTCCTGGACACTGCCGGCTTCTATGTTGAACACAAGCTTCTCAGCAAGTGATTTTATAGGATCTTCTGGTCTTACAGGATACAACCAGTCCCACCACAGCTCGTCGGTAACGACCCAGGTTTTCCCTGTTGGTGAAAATGTTTCGAAAAGCGCATTGTCATAATAAGGTGGGATATGGAGCCAGAGTAGCCTGATATCAGGCGAAGTTTGCGAAGCTTCCAGATCTCTAATCAGCTCCTGTGAAGCTGTTAGCAGTTCCTTTGTGCCGGCAAGAGTGTGCATAACATAGAGGGCATTCATCTGCTCATATAGGTGCATAGGGATAGATTTTGAGATCAATAGTTTTCTTGCGCGATATAAATTTTCAACAGTCTGCTTTTCCCACTCTAAATGCTGCGCTAATTTATCGAAGGGGAATTTTCTTGCGGTGATTTCTTCAATTAATTCTATTAGCTGATAGAGTTGCCGCTCTACATATGGCACATATTCTGGTTTCCTTCCCCTGGGCACATCTATTAAAAAAAAGGGAGCTCCATAGGATTTCGCAATCTTATAAAAGCTTCCTGCATTTCCATCACACAAAATTGTGGTGGTAACAACGATGTCTGGCTTTGGAAAAACCTTCCAAAAAGCAGTGCCAATAGAAGTTCTGTGAAAGGTGCATAGACTGCTGGAGATGCCATTGCTTGAAGCAAGGCTTAATGGGAGGTCTTCAAGATGCATTGAAGACATAGTTCCACTTATACCTTCCGCTGATACAGGGCTCATCCCGGTTGCAAGAAGCAATTCAGAAGGCGCGAGAAGGTTAACCCAGGCCACATTATTGCCCTTCAAAGCCTTGAAGACTTCTAAAACCGCCAGATGATTTATCGTATTGATGAAAGCCGGCCTGTTTTTATCGGAGAATTTTTTTCTTCGAAGGGTTTCCAACCCCATTCCGGCTTTTAAAATTCTCCTGAACCTCGCGGGATCGTCCTTAAACTTTCTGAGAATACTGCCAAAAACTACGCTTTTTTTTGACATTCAATACCCCCTGATTGTCATGCTTAAGTAAATTATTACATCAATGGTTTGATTTGTGAAGCAGTGAAGCGAAAACAAAAAAGGCAGCTATTTTCTCACGAGGAAAAAGGCTTTTCCGGATTTTACTGTGTACTTTATCAGATGAAATTCGCTAAGGCGTATAAGGTTCTTTACAGCAGAGATTGTCGGTACAAACCGGTACTTATCATTTACAAGTCTGTCCCCTTCCAAAGCCGGGTGCTTTTTGGAAAGCTCATCCTTTATGGCAGTTGATACCGAACCGCTGTTTTCGATTTCAAGAGCAATCAGCCCTTTTCCGCCAATTCTTAAGGCCAAATGCGCTTTATTGAGAATATCCAGATTTAAGTCTGGAGGAAGGAGATTTGGTACGAACAAGAGCAGAAACCCGCCGAAAATGCCTATAAAAGATATATCGGTAAAAGCCATGTGCAAGATTCTTATGCCTCTATCTGAAAGTTTTACTGATTTGCATCTGCTATCAGATATTCCAATGATTTTAATGCCATTTTCACGCAAAAATTTCCAAAAGCCGCAGCCAGAACAATCAATATCGAGTATGACAGCGTTGTCCTCAAGTGTTGCAACAAAATGGATCAAATAGTCTTTCAAGGTTTCATCGCTAAAAAGCTTCGAGTACGTTTTTGACATAGGGCCCGGCAGATCTTCAAGATACTGGTTTCTCCAGCTGGAGTTCATGTAATCACCTCAATCCATTCTATTATTAAGTGTTAGCAGTTCCAATGAATGGGAAGAGTCTGGGAAAGAGAAATGTTATTTTGGATTGTCACATGATAAATGCTAAAATAAAATCTTAAGAGGGGGGAAGTCTAATGAAAAAGTTTTTCACGGTTTTCTTGTTGCTTTTGGCTTTTACTGCATTTGCTTGGTCTGGCCACGATGCGTTGACCTATTACATCATTTCAACTATGCCAGATATAGCGAACATCAGGGTACCAATAACACCGTACACTTATGAGAATATTGACTCCCGTGGGTATAACATGGAGAAAGCAAATTTCAACGATTATCTCGGACAGGAGTACAATCCCTGGGAGGACGATGACCTCTTCATGCCGGTATTTCAGAATCAGAAACCGGTGGATAATACCGCACCGCTGTGGCAGATACTCTCAGTGTATTCTTATGAACCCGACCTGGGCATGGACCAAGACCTCGATTTGAACTCAATGCAAAAATTAACGGGTGGCAGCCAGGGTTGGCGACATATGGAATATCGATTGCTGTTTATAAGGCTCGGTGAAGTATCGAAAAGCGTGGAATATTTTTCAGAACTTTCGACAAAAGTATGGGATATGAACGACCCTTACTGGGCTTATAGGTTCATGGCACGAGCGATTCATTACCTCGAGGATATTGGGATGCCTTACCATACTTTCCCGGCCCCCACTTGTGAGCTCTTTAAACTCATTTTCAATTTTGATAAGTGGTATGTTGCCTTCACTCATTATCACTACGCTTATGACTTCTACGGTGGCTACAGGCTATGGACAGGCTACGAACCTCTTGTCGAAGCCATTAAAAATGCCGAACCTGTTAAGATAAAAGATCCACGCAGAGATGCATTAAAACTAAGAAGATATGCCCGTGGAAAGCTCCCAAAGGTGTACTATGAAATGAAGAAACTCATGGGAGAAGATTTGGAAAGTGGCAGTATGGACTTTGCCTCAAAGGAGTATCTTGACAAATTAGTAGCTACCAAAGATACCTCAAAACTCGATGAGTTAACCATTGAGTTGCTTTCAAAGGTAGCTTCTTATGTAAAAGGTTATATACTGTATATGAGGGAAATACAGGGTTGGTGAAAGAAAAAGCTGCCGGAAGGCAGCTTTATTTTTTCTTCTTTCTACCTTCGATGGCAGATTGGGCAATTTTATAAAACTTTTCCAGCTTATCACAAACGGCTTTATTAAAGGTTCCTTTTGGATAAAGTCCATTTTTATTCATAGAACCAGCTTTTTTCCCTGAAAGCAGTTCCAGGGCTTCATCTACCGTTTCCACAGTCCAGATGTGGAAGAGCCCGTTTTTAACAGCCGCGATGATGTTGTCAGGCAATACCAAATTGTCCAGGTTACTTCGCGGAATAATTACGCCCTGTTCGCCGTTGAATCCCTTTATTTTGCAAAGCCTGAAAAAGCCTTCGATTTTTTGTGGAACGCCTCCCACTGGTTGTACGCGGCCATTTTGATTTATAGAACCGGTTACTGCAATGCTCTGTTTCAGGGGAATTCCGGAGATTGCCGAAAGGAGTGCCACCACCTCAGCTACCGAAGCGCTGTCGCCTTCAACCATGCTGTAAACCTGCTCGAAAGAGACATATGCGTTAAGGCTAAGGGGATGCAGTTGAGCATATCGGGCATGGAGATATCCCTGCACAATCAGTGAAGCCTTTGTGTGGATTTTACCGCTTAGACCTGCTTCACGCTGAATGTCCACAATGCCTTCACTGCCAGGGCTAACTTTGGCTGTTATTTTTACAGGAATTCCGAAACTCAGATCTTCAGTTTCAACGACGGTTAGTCCGTTGACTTCACCTACGGCTTTTCCTTTCGTATCAACATACAAAGTCGATCTTTCAAATTCTTCCTCGACTTTATCCCTGTAAAGGGAGACACGTCTTCTCATACCATTCCATGCTTTTTCTATATATTTCCTGCTTACAACCGCGGCACCTTCGATTTTCGCAAGTTCAGAACTCTCTTCAAGTAATTGCTTCAACGTACCGAATCTTATGGAGAGCTTTTTTCTATTACCAGATAACAAGATGGCTTTTTTTATTATTTCTTTGAGCGCTAAACGATCGAAGTCCAGTAAAGAACTTTCAGAAGCAATGGAGTGGACAAAACGGCAGAACTTCTCGGCTGATTCAGAATTGAAATCCATTTCCCAGTCGAATTCGGCTTTTATCTTAAAGAGTTTCTTAAAATCAGGATCATAAGCGGTAAGAAGCTGATAAATCCATGGTTCACCGATGAGAATGACCTTGACATCTATAGGGATAGGCTCTGGTTTCAGGGACACGGTGGAAACAAACCCAAGGCGATGTTCCAGATTTTCTATTCTCAAATTGCCATTGAACAAAACTTGCTTCAGCGTGTTCCATACATAAGGTTCACTGAGAACGTTTTTCGCATCAAGAATGAGATAGCCACCATTCGCGCGATGAATAGCGCCAGCTCGTATCATTGTGTGGTCAGTATCGAGCATACCCATCTTGGCTACATACTCAATTCTTCCAAAGAGATTTGAATAGGTTGCATTCATCTCCTCGATAATAGGTCTGCCCGTGCTCTTAGAATTGTCAACAAAGAGATTTACCGCATATCGCCTTTTGAAAAAGGTCATGGCATCGGGATTTTCGTTGAAGAAATAAGCGAGATTATCCAGTATATCTTTTTTGAGCCTTTCAAAAAAATCTGTAACTTCGATGTTGTCTTTGTATTTTTTCTTCAGCTCTGAGAGATGCCCTTCGATGGCAAAAGTAGCCACCTGTCTATTCAATTCTTTTAATTTGTCGCCATATTCTCTTTCCAGCTTTCGTAATTCGAGAATGTAAGAGTTGACGAGTTCTCTCACCTTTTCGCCGTGTTTTTCAATCTCCTTACGGTATTCATCAGGCAGGGCGTCATATACTTCCTGCGTAAGTGGCTTATCATTCCATAGGGGAATTGTAGCAACACCCGCTTGATTTATCTGGACAAGATATTGTTCTTCTCGTGCCTTATCGACGAGCTCTTTTAGTAAGCTGTTCTTTCGCTCGTTATTTTCACTCTGGAGTGCGTTTGCTTTTTTCTGGTAGTCGTCACTTTGAAAAGCCTCTTTTACCGATGTGACCATTATTTCAACAAAACTTTCGAGATCATTCTTCAATTTCCAACCCAAACCTGCTGGAGTGGAAATCACATTCGGTGATCGGGGGTCGTTGAAGTTGTAAACATACAACCAGTCTTTGGAAACACGTCCATCCTTTATTTTACTGGTAAGGAATTTCCTTACGAATGTTCTACGGCCAGTGTTAGTCAAGCCGGAGACAAAGATATTAAAACCCATGCTGCTCATTCTAATACCAACTTCGAGGGCTTCAAGAGCCCGTTCCTGACCGATAAACTTTTCTAATTCTGGTAAGCAACTCGCCTTATCAATGGAGCGGGGCAGTCGGATATTCAGTTTCAAATCCTTCCAGCTGATCTTTCTCATAAAATCACCCCGCTTAAATAATAGCGCAACGGGAAGTCATGTCAAAGACATCGGAAGTATTAACCTAAAAACGTTATTTCCATTTTCATATTCATAACGAATCATTCCATGATGAAAACTGACAATTTTTGAGCTTATGTACAATCCAAGGCCAATTCCTCTGCTTTGTTTGTCGGTAGTTGCGAATTTGTCAAAAATTCTACTTCGCAGTTCCTTTGGTATAGGAATACCATTGTTGGAAATAAGCACTTCGATTTTATCTTCTGAATGCTTGAGTGCAATTTTCACACTCTTATCGGTGGTGTTTTTGCATGCATTATCTATAAGACAGGAAATAGCAGATTCGAGCAACATTTCATTGCCTGAAAAGGTCACCGTTGGCTCAAATTCAAGCTGAAATTCCAGGTTCTTGTGGATTGTCATGTATTTTTCGACAACTCTAGCTACCAGATCTGAAAGGTCGATCTTTTCGAATGTATAGCTACCCCTTTCCAATTTCGAGATATAAAGAAGTGCGTTTGATAACTCTATCACCCTGTTAAGCTCTTCTACACTATTAGTTATGCTTTTTATAAAGTCAGATGGTTCTTTTGCATTGAACAAGGCAACTTCGAGTGAAGATTTGGCGACGGCGAGTGGAGTCCTCAATTCATGAGCAATATTCAGCGAGATTGTTTCTATTTCATTGATGAGCTCTTCAATTTTATCAAGAGACATGTTAACCGCCTTTTCAAGTTTTGATATTTCTTCACCTGTTTTTTTTACATCGATTCTCCTGTTTAGTATACCCTCTTTGCTAATTTCCTGTAAAATCATACCAATTTGGCCAACGGGATTGAGAAGCTTTCCAGTAATTTTTTCTCCAAAAAGCCATATGAGCATGATAACCACACCGGTTCCGGAGAAGAGAAATAAGAAGAAGAATTTGAAAAATCTAAGCTCTGAAGCGATATTTCGCGCAACAACAAAGGAAACTAGGTCATCATTAATTTTCAAATTCCTGACGTACACTCTGTATTCTTCGATATTTGCAAAACCTGCTGAATTTTTCTCTTGAAGCCCAAAAAAGCTACCGGGTGATACATGAAAGCTGCTCACGAGTTTACCGTTCTTATAAATCTCAAAGGCCATCTTATCACTACCTGGCAGACTCAGAAAAGCGCTTCCCGGGATTTTTTGGGTGTATATTCTGTACAAATCATTGTAGAAAGCAATTATTCCAGAATCTATTTCACTTTTTTTCCAGCGATAAACGTAGAATATCAGTAGAAAAATAAGCAGCAAAATCAGGGGAACATAAGTTGCTAGGTACAGCAAGTTGATTTTCCTTTTAACGCTCATCATAGCCATCACCATCGAGTTTTTTAAGACGGTATCCCATTCTTGCCACAGTTTCTATAAATATATCATAGCCAAAAGGCTTAAGCTTGTTTCTGAGGTAGAGGATATAAACATCCACGATATTGCTTCTAGGCTCATAATGGCTTTCCCAGACTTTATTGATTATCTGTTCCCGGCTGAAAACAACACCCGGAAACCGCATGAGAAGCTCCAGTATACCAAACTCTCTCGCACTTAGCTTTATAGTATTGCCTTCAATGCGTGTTTCCCGCTTTTTGAGATCCATCTCCAGTTCGCGATATTTTAAAATTTCCCTTTTCGAAGATTGCTCTCTCCGTATGAGAGCTTCTACACGTACGAGTAATTCTCTAAAGTCGAATGGCTTTGGAAGATAGTCGTCTGCCCCTACTGAAAAACCTTTTAACTTGCTTTCAATATCGCCTAATGCGGTTAACATTAGTATTGGGGTTGCCTTCTCTTTTCTCAGTGCAGCGCAAAACTCAAAACCCGAGAAATCCGGAAGCAATATATCGAGTATTACGACATCGTAATCCATAACCTGTGCAAGTTCGAGCCCATCTTCTCCAGTAAAAGCAAGATCTACAAGATAATTATGCGCTTCGAATCCCTCTTTGATATTTTCTGCTAATTTTTGGTTATCTTCTACAACGAGGATTTTCAATTTTTATTACCTTCTTTTCCTTTTTTAGGCGGTTTTGCTGGTTTTTTGGATGAAGGAGTTACCGGCTTTTCAGGGTGTTCTTTTTTCTCATGGGTAATGAGCTTTTCGTGTATTTCCCTCAATTTTGCTTCGCGCCCTTCTCTTTTCAGTATCGCGGGCGTAATGGTGTCAACACTCACAATTGAATTCTCGGCCAGTATCTGCCATGTTAATTGGGTGTTCACTTCCTCCAAAAATATAGCCTGAGGCTCACCTGTTTCTGAAAGGAAAATAAGTGAAAGAGCATCAGTTATAGAAACTTTTGGCTTTCCATCGTAAGGCTGTGTTAAAGTTTCAGAAGCAAGAAGAGAAAGCGTTGTGCCGTCGAGGGTCATGGAAGCATTTTCTGTGATTACACACCAATTTCCTTCGTCATTGGAATATATGGCATAAATGTCTTTTGTGTTGTTCTCAGTTAGTTTTAAAATTACATCTAAAATACTCGTTTCAGGTGTGATATCCGGCTGAACAGATTCTATTATTTCATATGCTTTCTCAATGTCAAGGCCTGCCCCTGCAAAGAAGGCACATGGCAAAAACATCAACAGTATCAAAACGATGAATTTCATAAAATCACCTCAAAAGAGGGGGAGATCCCCCTCCCTTTCAACATCATTTGCTAAGGTCAATTTCTATATAGCCAACAGGAACGGTTATTGACCTTGTAGCTACTGGTGTTAGATCTTCTATGTCAAACTCTGACGCATCATCGGTGTAGTAGTCATTATAGACTTTTAAGATGTAATCTCCTGCCTTTACTTTTGGGAACCTGAATTCTCCATTTTCCCATTTTGGATTTTCACGATGGGTAAATGTTGTTAACACTTCGTCATCGTCATCGCTTTCAGTGAAAAGTGCGACCAGCATGGGTGTCGCATGAGGGGTGACTACTCCTTCTACATCATAGAGCTCACCATGGCGCATATTTATAACAGGTGTCATGTGTAATTTGCCAACATTCTCCGGATCCCATCTACCCTGAACTTTGAGGGATTTAGAAAGGTCGAAATCCAAAACCAGTGTTGCATCTTTTGAAAAAACAAGAGGCTCCTTGAAGGCGTACTTGAAACTGTTAGAACTCACTTCTATAGGATATTCTTCACCTCTGATCGTAGCCGTAGCTTGACCTACGTAAAAGCGTAATTGGTCATATACTCCTGTTCCGTCAACAGTAGCAAGTGTGATTTCATCACCAACAAGTTCAAGTATGTTTACAACGGTACTTTCATCTGTCACAACCAAAGTTGCATCATCCGTTTTGAGTACCACCGCATCAATTTGCACATCAAGGCGTTCCAAATCGTCGATGTTCGCCACGGCATCAGTTAAAAGCACGCTCATACTTCCACTCTCATTAAATGGGAAAAGGAAACAACCTGAAATGACAAAAGCTACCAAAACGATAAGAAGCCATAAAATATTTTTCTTCATAAATCTCACCTCCCTAACCTAAGACTAATAGGGAGGAATTAAAATAAAATTAGAATCACTATTTTGCTATGAGGTTTATTATGACATTTTCAATATCTGGCATTCCTGCAGTGCTGACAGTTTTGATGTTTTTAAGAGTTTCCTCAATAGATTCTCCCACCAGCCCCTGGTTGTTTTTAACTCCCCTGCCTTCAAGTGCGAGAAGAGCGGAACTGAAGGCAAGACTTCCACTGAACCCCACTTTGAAAGCACAGCTCTCTTTTGCCCCATCACAGAGCATGCCAGTGGCACCAGCGAGAACTGTTTGAGCCGCATTGATGATTTGCTCTTTTGAACCGTCGAGGAGATAGGTTATTCCAGCTGCCGCTGCTGGGGCAGCTGCATTGGCTGCACCGCAGGTGGGGGTTAATCGTCCGAGCCTTGCTTTAATATAACTAACGAATAAATGAGACAGAATAAGAGCCTTTGAAACTTTTTCGCGGCTTGCCTTAATTTTCTCTCCGACAAGCCCTACAGGAATTGTAGTAGCAATTCCCTGATTTCCGCTACCACCTGTGCTCATAATGGGCTTTTTTACCCCTGACATCCGGGCACCGGAAGCTTCAATACAATAACGCCTTATTTTCGATTCAATAGAGTTTTCGGCACCAAGACAGGTGTATCTCCTTTTGCCCATTGCAAACTCGGCCATGTCTTTATTTAGTTCATAGCTTTTGTAAGCCTTTTTTAATTCTTCAGGAGAAGCAGCTTCAGCCAATTCGAAAATTTCGTCGATGCTTTCAGGGGCTGGAATAAGAGCTTCAGTGGAGACGTCTTTTTTGAAAACAACTTTGCCGTCAAAACCAATCTCGGTTATCATATCGTGATGGCCTTCTATTATGCAATATCCCTGGTGAGACTTGTTCCTGGCATGGGCTTCAAGGTAGACTCCATCTTTGTCGGTAATGCAGGTTACTTTTACCCTGCCATTTTTAATGAGTTCCTTTGCCATGTTGCTGTATTCCGGTGAACAATCTTTCAGGGCTTCAAGCCCATACCTGGACTTGCCACAAAGCAAGGAAAGGGCAGCTGCCAATTGATTCCCCTTCTCACCATCAAGTCCGGGGATACCCACATACATGCCATTCTTGAACACGTTTGTACTTACTTTCACCTCAACTTCCAGATCCTTTGCATCATTGAAAAGCTCTTTTACTTTTGCCACAACAAGAGCAACTGCCGCTGGTTCTGTGCAGCCAAGAGCGGGGACAACTTCTTGATCAAGAAATTTCTTTAAATATGACATACTTTTCCTCCTCTAAATTTCTATCTTCTTCACAAGGCTATCGATCAGTTTGTCATCGGCGATAAAAGGTATGGTAATGTGATCCTCACCGAAGTTCTTTTTGTTATATTCAATAGCGGTTTCTATCGAATGCTCATTTCGCGCCCAGGCTCTTCTAGAAACACCGCTCATGACATCCCAGGCTATTGCGGTCTTGATTATCTCATCTACGCGTCGGCTACCATCGAGTACGAGACCAAAGCCGCCGTTGATCGCCTTTCCAATACCCACGCCACCACCATTATGGAGAGAAACAAGTGTCATACCTCTCGCTGCGTTACCGGCAAAGCAGTGGGTTGCCATATCAGCCATGATATTACTTCCGTCTTTGATGTTGGATGTCTCTCTGTATGGTGAGTCAGTTCCGCCTGTATCGTGATGGTCCCTGCCTATCATCACCGGGCCTATTTCTCCCCTTCTTACCATTTCGTTGAATTTCAAGGCTATGCGCATTCTACCTTCGGCATCTGAATAGAGTATTCTCGCCTGAGTACCGACGACAAGATTGTTTTTCTCAGCGTTCTTGATCCAGATGTAATTATCCCTATCCTGCCCACGTCTATTGGGGTCAATACAATCCATTGCCGCTTTATCGGTTTTGATGAGATCTTCGTGTTTGCCACTAAGGCACACCCATCTGAAGGGACCGTAACCGTAATCGAAGAGCATGGGACCCATTATGTCTTCAACATATGAAGGGAAAATGAAACCTTCGCTTGTATCTACACCATTCTTTGCGATCTCTTTTGCACCAGCGTCAAAAACCGCCTTCATAAAGCTGTTTCCGTAATCAAAGAAATATGTGCCCCTATCCACAAGAATTTTAATAAGTTCAAAATGCTTTCTCAGTGATTTGTCTACAAGCTCTCTGAATGTTCTTTTGTCTTTGCTCAAAAGCTCTGTACGTTCTTCAAAGGTAATACCTTGAGGACAATAGCCACCATCGTATGGGGCGTGGCAGGAAGTCTGGTCAGAAAGAAGATCAATATGAATCTTATGATCAACAGCGTATTGTAGAAGATCCACAATATTGCCATGATAGCCAATGGAAATGCTCTTTCCGTTCCTCAAATGTTCATGAGCAATTTTGAAAGCTTCTTCTAAGTTGACAGTTGCAGTATCGAGCCATCCTTGATCCAGCCGGGTTTTTATTCTGGAGTAATCCACTTCCGCAATGATACCAACCCCATTTGCAATAGTTACAGCTTTTGCTTGAGCGCCACTCATGCCACCAAGGCCAGAAGAAACAAAGAGGAACCCTTTTAGATCACCATGTTCAGGAACGCCGAGCTTCAAACGTCCAGCGTTCAATATGGTATTGAATGTTCCGTGCACAATTCCCTGGGGGCCTATATACATCCATCCTCCAGCCGTCATCTGTCCATAATTTGCCACACCAAGAGCCTGAGCTTTGATCCAGTTTTCTTGATTGTCAAACATGCCAACCATGAGTGCATTAGTGATAATAACGCGAGGTGCATTTCGTGAAGATTTAAATAGTCCCAAAGGATGTCCTGACATTATGACGAGCGTTTGCTCTTCAGTCATTATCTCCAGGTATTTCTTTGTTAGCTGGTATTGCATCCAGTTCTGGAAAACCTGACCTGTTTCTCCATAAGTGACTAACTCATATGGGTACAAAGCGACATCGAAGTCGAGGTTGTTATCGATCATAACCTGTAAGGCTTTTCCTTCAAGTGTTTTACCTTTGTATTCGTTGATAGGCTTTCCTTTTATGGCCCCTTTTGGTCTGAATCGATAACCGTAAATCCTTCCACGAGTGAGAAGTTCATCCAAAAATTCAGGAGCGAGTTTTTCATGAAGTTCTTCGGGAATATACCTGAGAGCATTCTTTAAAGCCAATTTAATCTCTCGCTTATTGAGTGTAAGCTCGCGCTTAGGTGCTCGCCTGACATTCGGAAGAAACTCCGGATCTGGTGGAAGCACTGGATCGAGTTTAATTGTCAGAGCTTGGAAAATGTCCATATTACTTATCATAAACAATTCCCCCCCATTCGTCAATTTAATGTGTACTTATACTCCAATAAAGATTTTATCACTTAAATTGATACGAATAAAAAAGGTACTACACCAAAAAACAAAGCACATAGATGATTAGAAATCCTTTATTGCGCTTTGCACTCTATAGAGAAAATTTAACGTCTTTCTTTTGGA
>QNAR01000016.1 GCA_003643975.1 Thermotogae bacterium
ACCATATCATACATGAACTGAAGAGCCTCATGAGCTTCTGGAGAGTTGATGGTTACTTCGATTTTCCCATCAGGACCTATGTTCAATATTTTTCCGCCATTTGCTCTTAAGAAAACAACGAAATGGTCAATCGTTGTTCTGAAGCCCATACCATACTGATCTATTTCGCCATCGCCATCTTTATCTTCCGTCAACATCATGGCATCGAAGAAAAGATCTTCCATGGTTTTTGGCGGTGTAAGACCATAGAGTTCAAAAGCGTCTGTGTTGTAGTAAAGAACATATGTACTCTTGTTGAAAGGAACGGCGTAGATGGTGTCACCCCAGGTGATCATCTTCTTGAAAGGTGCCCAGATGGCTTCCCATTGCTCAGCAGTGAAACCATAATCCGGATTGTTGATAAAACCGTTGAGCTCCTGAACTACACCGCGCGGTATAAGCTTGGCTGTCCAGTTACCGTAAGCCTGTGATATGGCAGGAAGATTTCCGGATTCAGCACTTGCAAGGAGTTTTTGTGAGAGGGCTCCATAGTTTCCAACATAAATGGGCTTGACCACGATGTCGGGATTAGCCTCATTGAAAGAGTTGACGATTTCGTTCAGAGTGGCTCCATGTCCGCCACCCATGGCATGCCAGAATTCGATCTCAACAGCTGCCATAGTTAAAACTGAGAGAGAAAGAACAGCGATGAGAACCAGAATTTTTTTCATTCCCATACCTCCCTTATTTGAAATGTTCACCATATAATTATAGCACCACACCGTGTGCTAACAAAATTTTCAATACGCTTTCAATGAGCTTTGTGGGTTCTTCATCGTTGATAACCAGGTAATTGCTGCTTTTAATGTATTTTGTAAGGAATTTCTGCGCCTTCAAAATCTCCCTTGCCTTTATTTCGTCAACTCCGCGCTTAATAAGCCTTTTCAA
Source organism: Thermotogae bacterium (assembly GCA_003643975.1). GTDB lineage: Bacteria > Thermotogota > Thermotogae > Petrotogales > Kosmotogaceae > Kosmotoga_B. The sequence goes on from QNAR01000016.1 coordinate 928, forward strand.
AGCAAGTTCTTCAGGACAATCTACGAATATAACCAGGTCACAATAATCATCAAGACCTATCTGATGTAGCAACGCTCCGTCAATAACTAAATGCTTTTGGGCTTTTGAAAGGATATCTATTACTTTTTTCTTTATCAGTGGATGCACTACGGCGTTTAATTGCCTTAGCTTTTCAGGATTGTTGAACACAATTTCAGCAAGGACTGCTCTGTCTACATGGTCATTAGAAATTATCTGTGCCCCGAAGAGCTCCTTCAGTTTATCCTGTATCTCCTCCAAAACTTCATGACCCACTTTATCAAGTTCAATAATTCCCAGGCCACGCCTTTTGAGAGCATCAGCCAATGTGGATTTGCCACAACCTGCTTTGCCGGTAATGCCAATAATCATCAGAGCAACTTTTTCCCCTTTTCAATCGCGTTCATAACAGTTACAGCTATTTCACTTTTCGCTTCTTTGAGTGATTCCAGCTCTCCTGGAGACAAAACCGCTACATCACCTTCAAAATCATCTCGCTCCTCGAGGAATTTCATAAGCTCTTCAGGATCTTTCGTGATGATTGTATAAAAAGGAACTTCCTCACCTTCAATAAGGTATATTTCTTCCACATTGAACTCTCTTAACTTCTCTATGAGATCTGTCATAGTTTCAGCCTCCAGTTATCACCAGAATATTCTTTTAGAAAATCTTCGTAGCTCTTTCTTCCCATAAGTCCATAGGTGATCTTCTTTCCAAGTTCCACACCGGGCTGATCATAAGGATTTATGTGAAGCAATTCACCCATGGTTGCAGTCAAAAGTTCATAATAGAGTATAAACTCGCCAACGTTTTCCTCGTTTAATTCCGGAAAGGTAACCGTAAGGTTGGGAACACCGTTTTTCGCCAGAGCGAGTGCAGTACCATATTGCTCAGAATTCAACAAAGTTGAAAGTTTCTTTCCACCGAGGTAAGAAAGAGCCTCTATATCGTTGTGCAAAGCCGGGATTTCGTAATCAGTTGAAAAGCTTTCGAGTTTTAAAAAAGTGATTATTTTATCTTTTGGACCTTCGTTATATAATTGTACCTGTGAATGCTGGTCCACTGCTCCGAGAGCTTTAACCGGGGTTTGACCTGTAAACACTTCTCTGCCATCGCGATCAAATCTCTTCCCGAGCGATTCTGCCCAGAGCTGGCGATACCAGTCCGCCAGTGAATAAAGCCGATTGGAATAAGGCATCATAACCGAGATGTTTTTTCCGCTGTTAATAGCTTCAAGGTGCAAAAGCGCATTTAATATAAGCGGGTTTTCGCTTGCTTTTCGGTTTTTATAGCGTTCCAAACCGTGCCTTGCCCCCATATACAGCGCATCTATATTTATGCCTTCAGCGAAAGCTGATGCGAGACCTACTGGAGTCAAGATACTGAACCTGCCACCAACATCTTCAGGAATTGTGAGAGTTTTTATCCCTTCTTTTCTTGCGATAGTTCTCAGAACCCCTTTTTCAGGGTCAGTTGTAAAGAGCAAATGCTCAGCAGGTGATAAGCCAGCCTTGTCCAGAAAACCTCTTACGACAAGGTAATTTGCCATTGCTTCAGCCGTTGTGCCAGATTTTGAAATAACGTTAAAGAGCGTTCTTGATAAATCAATCTTTGAAAGCACAGCATTAACGAATTCAGGGTCAACATTGTCAACAACAAAAACACGCGCTTTACCTTTTCTGTCAAAATCTGTTAAATTCCAGTTCAAAGGTTTCAGGGAATTATGAAGGGCGATGTTGCCCAGTGCTGAGCCTCCGATACCCAGAACCACAACGTTCTCAAAGTTAGCAAACCAGCTGGTAAGGTTTTTGACTTCCTCGAGGTATTCCTTAGTTTCCAGAATTCTAATGAATCCCGGTTTAGCATCTATAACCTTTTTAAGTGCTTCAGAAGCAACCTCTGACCGTTCTAATATTTCCTCATATGTAACACCCGTTCCGAGATTTTCCTTGAAAGCCAGCGAAAAATCGAAGTTTAGCATGTTACCACTCCCTCAGTATGTAATCAGAGCTTTTACCTGATAATCCTTTAACTTTTTCCGGGGTTCTAAAAATGAGAGTTCAATGATTGTCAAAATTCCCGCAACTTCACCGCCGGCTTCCTTGATCATTTCAGCTATTGCTTTTATAGTACCACCAGTTGCAAGTACATCATCAAGGATCAAGACTCTATTACCTTTTGCAATGGCATCGGTATGCATTTCAAGGGTAGCATCACCATATTCAAGTGAATAGGATTTAGATATTACCTCATAGGGAAGCTTTCCCGGTTTTCTAATTGGAACAAATCCCTTGTCCATTTCAAGTGCAAGAGGAGCGGCGAAGATAAAGCCACGCGCTTCTGGCGCCACTATCAGGTCGAAGTCCCAGCTGGAAGCTGCTCTTTTCAATAGTCCAATGCTCTCCTTGAAAGCCTCGGAATTCTTTAACAATGGAGTGACATCTTTGAAAATAATTCCCGGCTTGGGAAAATCCGGAATATCGCGAATGAAGTGCTTTAAATCCATTGTATCTCCTCCTCTGATGTCTTTACCAACAACGCTTATTTTAACATAAGCTCCGAACTATTTCTCAATCTTCATGTTATAATCCAAGTGAAAAAAATAACTTATCATACACAAGGAGGTGCCTCATTTGCCTTCATCAAAATGCGAGGGACATGAAAAGCTTTATGCCGAGTTAGACAGCTATATCAATTCGGTCAAGGACCAACCTGGCGTTCTTATTAACGTGCTTCACAGAGCTCAAGAACTTTTCGGTTACCTCTCTGAGGAAACCCAGCAACATGTTGCTGAGAAACTCAATTTACCCCTAAGTCAAGTGTATGGAGTTGTAACGTTCTACAATTTCTTCAGCACCAAACCAAAAGGAAAGCATCAAATCAAAGTCTGCCTGGGCACAGCTTGTTACGTTAAAGGAGCAGATAGGGTGCTTGACAGGTTGAAGGAAGAGCTCGGTGTGGATCTTGATGAACCAACCAAAGATGGGGATTTTTCCATTCATGCCGTAAGATGCCTTGGTGCTTGTAGTATGGCACCCGTCGTGCTTGTTGGCGAAAGGGATTTTTATGGAAAGGTAACACCAGATGAGGTCAGCAAAATTATTGAAAAATACAAGGAGGAATGAACCGTGGGTAAAATCAAGAGCCTTGAAGAACTCATGAAAATCAAGGAAAACACATTAAAAGATCTCAAAATGCGCGACACAGACAAGCGTGGCAAGATAGTCGTTGCAATGGGAACCTGCGGAATTGCCGCTGGCGCTAAGGAAACACTTAAAGCCATTGTCGATGTTCTGAACGAAAAGGGGATAGAAGATATAGCTGTGGTTCAATCCGGTTGTTTTGGCCTATGTGATGTAGAGCCCACGATAGAAGTACGAATTGGTGAAAATGAGCCAATCATTTACGGACATGTTACCCCCAATCAGGCTAAAAGAATCATTGAACAGCATGTTTTGGAGGGAAAAGTAGTCTCCGACCTCGTGGTTAAGCGCGGAGAGCTTTGAGAAGAGGTGATTGTTGGTGCCTGCGGTTGAAAACACTATCGTTATCTGTGCTGGTGGTGCCTGTATCTCCGCTGGCGAGATAAGCGTTAAAGAATCTCTTGAAAGCACTTTGAAAGAATATGCCCTTGATGAAGTTGTTCAGGTAGTGGAAACAGGCTGTATGGGTGCTTGTGACCTCGGCCCTATTATGGTTATTTACCCAGAGGGCATATTTTATCAGAAACTCAACAGTGAAAACGTCAAAAAAATCGTTGAAGAACATCTTCTCAAGGGGCGTGTTGTAAAGGAATTCCTTTACACAGGGCCTGCTGGAGAGGTAAAAGAGAAACCCCAGGAAGAGTTACCTTTCTTCAAAAAACAGGTCAAAATTGCCACCAGAAACCTTGGTGTTGTAGATCCACTGTCCATTGAAGAGTACATTGCCAGAGATGGTTATTTTGCCCTTACAAAAGTTATAAAAGAGCTATCACCTGACAAAGTTATTGAAGAGCTTAAAAAGTCAGGACTCAGGGGCAGAGGGGGCGCTGGATTCCCCACCGGCCTTAAGTGGGAATTCGCTAAAAAAGCTGAAAGCAATGTTAAATATGTAATCTGTAATGCCGATGAAGGTGACCCGGGAGCATTTATGGACAGAGCCATACTTGAAGGAGATCCTCATACAGTTGTTGAAGCCATGACGATAGCCGCCTATACTATTGGCGCAACAAAAGGATTTATCTATGTTAGGGCAGAATATCCGCTCGCCATAGAACGTTTTTCACATGCATTGGAAACAGCAAGGGAATACGGTTTCCTCGGCAATAACATACTTGGTACAGACTTTTCTTTTGATATAGAGGTAAGAATTGGCGCTGGAGCATTCGTCTGTGGTGAAGAAACAGCCCTAATTAACTCAATTGAAGGAAAACGCGGTATCCCGAGGGTAAAACCGCCTTATCCTGCACAGAAAGGGCTCTGGAACAAGCCAACGCTTATAAATAACGTTGAGACCTATGCCAATATACCCCCGATCATTCTTCACGGTGGTGATTGGTTCTCTCAGTTTGGTGTGGAAGGTTCCAGAGGTACAAAGGTCTTCGCGCTTGCAGGCAAAGTCAACAATACCGGGCTTGTAGAAGTACCAATGGGAATTACCTTGAGAGAATTGATTTATGAAATCGGTGGTGGCGTTCCCGGCGGGAAGAAGTTGAAAGCTGTTCAAACTGGCGGACCCAGCGGTGGCTGTATACCTGAAAAACACATAGATACTCCTATAACCTATGATACGCTAAAAGAGCTGGGAACTATTATAGGTTCTGGCGGAATGATAGTTATGGATGAAGATGACTGTATGGTTGATGTGGCTAAGTTTTTCCTTGAATTCACGGTTGAGGAATCCTGTGGACAATGTACACCTTGCCGTGATGGTACAAAAAGAATGCTCGAAATTCTTGAAAGGATAACCGATGGTGAAGGCACAGAGGAGGATCTCGAAAAACTAAAAGAACTCGGTGAACATATTATGAAAACCTCTCTGTGCGGTCTTGGACAAACTGCACCTCAACCGGTTTTATCAACGATGAGGTATTTTTGGGATGAATATGAAGCTCATGTCAAGGAAAAGCGTTGCCCCGCAAAGAAATGTAAAGAACTTACAAGAATAGTTATAGATAAGGAAAAATGTGTTGGGTGTACCGCATGTGCAAGAGTATGTCCTGTTGACGCAATTTCCGGAAGCGTCAGAAACCCACACGAAATAGATTCCGAAATATGTACTCGCTGTGGCAGTTGTCTGGAAGTCTGCCGCTTTGGTGCTATAAGCAAGGTATCACCATAAACAAACATTTTTCACGAGGCCTTTCACGGCCTCTTTTTGCTTAGAAATGCTGCAACTCCGCGGAAGGAGGAGAAATAGGATGTCGTTCGAGGAAGTGAAAAATACAGTTAAAAAGATCTATGAGCAAGTAAAATCTGAAAACCTTGAGGAAAGGGATAATCTCATAAATATTTTACATGCTATCCAGGAGCATTATGGAAACTATATTCCCCTTGAAGCCGCTGAAGTGTTAAAAGAACTTACAGGGAGACCCCTTTCTGAAATATACGAAGTATTGACTTTTTATACCATGTTTTCGACTGATAAAAGGGGAAAATACATCATCAGAGTTTGCAAAAGTTTGCCCTGTCATGTTACAGGCGGTGCAGCTGTTTTGAAATCGCTTAAAGATGTCCTGGGAATAGATTATGGTCAAACTACTGAGGATGGCCTTTTTACTCTTGAAGAAAGCAGCTGTCTTGGTCTCTGTGGGGTTTCTCCTGTGATGCTTATTAACGACGAGGCTTATGGAAACCTCACTCCAGAAAAAGTCAGAAAAATCATCGAAGAAATAAAAGAAAAGGAAAGAAGTGGTGTGAAATGAGAAAACCTATAACCATACTTGTTTCCATTGACTCAAACAGCATTCTCCTTGGTGCAAGGCACTTCAAAAATTACCTTATCAACAGGCTGGAGCATTACAACCTTACAGAACTTGTGGATGTCCTTGAAACAGGAAGCCTTGGAAGATATGACCAGGGTGTGCTGTTCCTTTTGTTACCAGACAACAAAATGTACGGTATTAAAGATACAAATGATATCGAACTCTTTGTAGAAGAACAGCTTTTAAAGGGAAGACCTGTGAAAGAATTGATTGTTGAAGAGATTCAGACTCCGAAATCAGTCGAAGCGAAAAAGGTTACCGAAGAAGAACGAATTGTATTGAAACGCGCTGGAAAAATCGACCCTAAAAATATCGAGGAGTATATCGCTTTTGACGGCTATCAAGGGTTCGCAAAAGCCTTGGAAATGAAACCCAGCGAAATTGTTAATGAACTCAAAGCCAGTGGACTTAGAGGTCGTGGAGGAGCAGGATTCCCTACGGGACTTAAATGGGAATTTACTATGAATGTAAATGCACCTGAAAAATTCATCATATGTAACGCAGATGAAGGTGAACCCGGTACATTTAAGGACCGACTGATAATGGAAGGCGACCCTCATTCTGTAATTGAAGGCATGCTCATCGCTGGCTACACTGTTGGAGCTAGCAAAGGATATGTCTATATCAGGGGAGAATATTTTGAATCTGTTGACAATCTACGCAACGCTATTGCTCAGGCTTATGAATACGGCTTACTCGGGGAAAATATACTCGATTCAGGCTTTAGTTTTGATCTCACTGTCAGGCTTGGTGCTGGCGCTTATGTGTGTGGTGAAGAAACCGCATTAATAGAATCTATTGAGGGAAAGTCCGGTAGACCTCGCCTGAAGCCACCATACCCACCCGTGAAAGGATTATTCCAGAAGCCAACTGTGGTAAATAACGTCGAGACTTTTGCAAGTGTACCCGCAATTGTGTTGAAAGGCGCTGAATGGTTTAAGAGTTTCGGAACCCCTTCATCTCCTGGCACAAAAGTGTTCTCACTATGTGGAAATCTCGTCAGAAGGGGGATTGTGGAAGCCCCCATGGGAACAACCGTAGCCGATCTCATTTTCAAATACGGTGGTGGAATTGAAGGCGGTAAAATGTTGAAGATGGTTCAAACTGGGGGTGCAGCGGGTACTTTTATTAAAGCCGACGAGATTAATATTCCTTTGGACTTTGATTCTTTCAAAAATCACGGGGCATCTTTGGGCTCCGGTGTGATTCTGGCCATCGACGATTCCCATTGTGCTGTTGATGTTGCTCTTAACCTCATGGAATTCTTCGCTCATGAATCCTGTGGAAAATGTACCCCATGCCGTGAGGGTACACGGTTAATTGTTAATATCCTGAGAGAGTTCAGCAAGGGTAGAGGTACTCTTGAAATGTTAGATAACCTATATGATATAGCTTACACCATGCAAAATTCCGCTTTTTGCGGGCTTGGACAATCTGTCCCCGTTCCACTTACTTCTATTCTTGACAGATTCAGGGACGAATTTGAAGCCCATATTGGTGCTGATACTTGTCCTGTGGGTGTTTGCAGGTTCGACAAAAAAAAGAAAAAAGCTAGAAAATAAAGTGAAAAAGCAGTTGAAGGGTCGGGGACATTCCCCGACTCTTTTCTTTGGTATAATCTTTCGTGAGTACTTTTATAAAATTAAGTCTATTAAGATTTACAGTGTATGAGGGGGATTATTGTGAATAAACGCAATTCTGACCTTCTGGTTTTTGCCCTGCTCCTGGCTTTGATTATTTCAATTCTAACCCTTATTGTTGTTTTCAATCCCTACACTTCTGCAAAGACAGTCAGAAAATTAGCTGTCCTGTATAACAAGGGCTTGAATTCAAATTACGCAGATTATTTGAATGATCCAGACTATACTTATCCTCAGGATGTTTTGAACGCTTACAGATTTTTCAAAGGAAGAGAGTTGTCAAATTTCCACGGTTTTTCGATTAACCATGTAGCCACAAATGTTTCGTTCGATATATACGGAGGAGGAGACGCTTCAATTGAAGCATTAGTCAGAGATTCCCATAAAAAAAGGAATCCCTTTTTGAAAGAGCGGATATCCAAAGCAATTGAGTTAGCTTCAGTAACCAAAATAGCGAACTTTGATCCTGAAAGGTTATCAGACGCTATCTACAAGGCAATTTCAGATTTTTCTTCAATCGTGCTTTCCATCACCGTGGGTGGTAGCAGTGTGACACTTGATCTCTCAAAAATTGAACCTGAAACAGTTCTTGCTATTTGTTTCAAAGAATCTGGCCTGAATCCTCTGGCTTTGGGCGAGGTAGCCGGCGAAACTTCCGAGTTCAAGTTTTCGCGCGGCCTGATGCAAATATATCAGAAAACCCTCTATACCCTTAATTCCTGGCTTGCAAATGAAGGAATTAATATTTTGCCTGAGGAACTATGGAACATAAGGAACAACATTTTTCTGGGAATGGTTTATCTGACATACGCCAAAGAACAATTGATGAAAGGGGAATAGAATGGACAATTGGAAAATGGGGATAATCTATCAAATCTTCCCTGATAGGTTCAAAATAGGCTGCAACAACACCGTTTTCAAAAAGGCGAAATCCGGGCTTTATTCTCTTCCCGGTCAGGTTCCGGTAAATTGGTGCACCAAACCGAGAAGATCGAAAGATGGAAGCCATCAATACCTTTTTTGGGGTGGCGATCTCAGGGGCATTGTAGAAGAGCTGGATCATATTAAAAGCCTTGGAACAGGAATTATATATTTAACACCTATTTTCTTTGCCAGGTCGAACCACAAATACGATACCGTTGACTATTTCCAGATTGACCCAGCTTTTGGAACATTAGAGGATTTCCGCTTACTATGCGATAAAGCCCACTCTATGGGTATCAAAGTAGTCCTCGATGGTGTTTTTAATCATGTGGGCGACGCTTCAAAGTGGTTTAACAAGCACAAAATCTTTGGAAAAGATATGGGTGCATATAACAAACCCGAATCGGAATTCCGGGATTTTTTTTATTTCAATGACAATGGCTACCGGGGTTGGATGAACGCAGAGACATTGCCTGAGCTGAACTTGGAGAACAAAAAGCTTCAGGAGATACTTTTTACAGGCGAGAACTCTGTGATCAAATACTGGCTAAAACAAGGTGCAGACGGTTGGCGGCTCGATTGCGCCTTTGATCTTGGGTATGAATTCAATCAGATGGTTGCAAATGAAGCGAGAAAAGTAAAAAAAGATGCGTTAATTATTGGAGAGGTTTGGAATTACCCAAAAGGTTGGAATGTTCATAGTGGTTTAGATGGCCTGATGAATTACTTTTTCAGAACCGTTATTTTCGATCTTTTGAGAGGAGATCTCAAACCTGCAATAGCTGCTGAAATAATCGAAAAAAGCGTGAAAGATTGCGGTATAGATTACTTAAACACTTGTTGGAACATTCTCTCTTCCCATGATGTTCCCAGGCTTTCATCGGAACTCAAAGATGAAAGGGATATTCAGCTCGCTATTGCCCTCCAATTCGCTTTACCAGGGGTTCCGATGATATACTACGGTGAAGAGTTGGAAATGATTGGTGGGGTTGACCCCGAAAATCGTGGCGCCATGGAATGGGAAAAAATCAACGAACGTCCATCACGGCTTGAATTTTATACAAAGATGGGAAAAATCTGGAATGATCATAAAGCCATAAGGGAAGGGAATTTTGAGATTCAACAAACTTCAAATGTTGAACTGTTTGCTTTCAAGAGAAGCACTGATTTAATTGATGAATTGATGGTTATTATTTTCAACTTTACTGAAAAAGAGCAATTTACCAGCGTGTATATAAATGAGGGACTGCTTATGAACGGCACGCCGATGATCGACATTATCTCAAACGAAAGATTCAATACATTCACCGGTAAATTGGAGGTAAAAGTGCCTGGGCGAAGTTTTCTCATTTTAACTCCGGAAATCTCCAGAACCCGGGAATTTTACACACCTTATAAGAGGGTTTGAATGAAGCATCCTAAGAAAGCAGTAGCAACGCTTTTTTTGGCAGCCACTTCCATTATGTGGGGGATTTCATATCTTTTTACAAAGGTGGCAGTTCAAAGTTTGCCACCTATGCTGCTTGCCGTGATGAGATTTTTAATCGCTCTGGCAATCCTCTACCCTTTATCACTTAAAGAGGGTAAAAAGCTCAAATTCAGAGTTTCAACGATGATGGCGGGGATTTTCGGTGTCACATTTTACTTTCTTTTTGAGAATTACGGGCTAAAATATACCAGCCCCTCTGACGCATCTATCATCGTATCAGCCGCACCAATTCTCACGCTGATTTTTTATGATGTGCTTCATAAAAAATTCGATTTTTTTGAATATATTGGAACGATTATCGCCTTTATCGGAGTAGTTCTCATAATTTACAATGGTAAATTTTCGGAGAGTTCATCGGTATTGGGTAACTTTCTGGCTTTTGGGGCTGCTGTTTCCTGGACCGGTTACACTTTTTTCTTTGATAAAGCACGAGACTCTTCATTAACCGCTAATATCGAAGTGATGTTCTGGGGAGTCGTGTTTAGCTTGCCCTTTGCAACTTATGAGCTTTTCATAGGCGCCAACAGCATTCACTTTTCTCCAGCTGCAGTTAGCGGCGTCTTGTATTTAGGCATTTTCGCATCTGCATTGGGATATTTTTTATGGGGTAAGGGAATTCATCTTTGGGGAGGAAAAGCCGCAACTCTATGGGTTTATACTATACCAATCTTTACAATCATGGGTGACATTCTTGTTCTACACTACAAACCGGGGCCCTTGTTTATCATCGGGACACTCGCTGTAAGTTTAGGGATGATCACTGTTATTCTGCGCCAATTATAGCACCTTCAAGATTGAGTAAATACTTTTTCCAGTCAAGGCCCCCTGTGTAGCCACCAAGCCCTTTTTTCGCTACAACTCTGTGGCAGGGTAAAAGAATAGGCAGAGGATTTCTCCCCATAGCTTGCCCAATAGCTCTCGCAGCACCCGGTTTTCCAAATCTTTCAGCAACTTGTTTGTAGGTGAGATAACTACCATAAGGTATGCTTTTGATAAACTCAAGCACCTTTAATGAAAATTCCGGCAATTCAAGCGAATAGGGTAAATCAAATTCCTTCCTTTTCCCAGAAAAATACTCTATGAATTGATCTGTAAAAGGGCTCAATTTTTCTTCTGGAGAGGTCTTTTTAAAAAGTTTTACTGAAATGAGCTTTCCATTTTCTACTGTAAGCATTACCGAACCTAATGGAACATTAATTATTCCTATTTTCATTGTCTTAGTCCCCCTTAGATGAGAACCAAAAACCACTATTATAACTCATAACTCTCAACTCATAACTCATAACTCATCTCTCATACGACAACGGTAATTGAGGAGATTCGAGAACCGGTGAGCACGCTGGCGCGTGGGTAAGCCCAGCTACGCTGGGGGTGGGCCTGACTGCGTCAGGGGTTAGCGTGCGTACGGCTCATAACTCCTAACTCATAACTAATATCTCATAACTCTTAACTCATATCTCTCAACTCTTAACTCTCAACTTACAAGTGCCTTGAATCAAGCGCTACCCCATAATCGTTTCCAGAGCGCTGAATTCCACTGGAATAATTTTTGAAATGCCATCTGCCATCGTGATGCCATGAAGCACGCTGGCGGCTTCCATAACGATTTTGTTATGAGTAACAACCAAAAACTGCGTTTCGCTGGCATGGCGTTCAAGCATTTTTCTGAAACGCGCTGCATTGAAATCATCAAGGGGGGCATCCACTTCATCGAGAACATAAAAGGGGCTTGGCTTTATGCTTAAAAGCGCAAACACAAGGGCAATTCCAACAAGAGCCTTTTCGCCGCCAGACATGAGCTGCAATTTCTGGAATTTCCTTCCAGGACGCTTTACTGAGATTTCCAAACCGGCCTCCAGTATGTCATCAGCAGGCATCAATTTTATTTCTCCTTCTCCACCATCAAAGATTTCCTGTATGTATCTGGCAAAGCTAGCGTTGATTTTTTCGTAAGTTTCCATGAATATGGTTCTGGCTTCGGTGTCAGTTTTTTCAATGAGCTCTATTAGCTTTTCTTTTGCTTTTTCCAGATCAGCCTTTTGATTCGATAATTCCAAATAGTCTGCATCAACAAGCTTGTACTCTTCTATGGCGTCAAGATCAACGCTTCCCAAGAATTTCAGTTTGTTCGTTACATCGTCCAGCTCTGTTTTGACGTTGTCGATCTCTTCTCTGGTTAATTCCGGAATATCAGAGATATCTACACCCTCAAGCTCTTTCAAAACCTGTTCTATTCGCAATCTGGTTTCCTGAATCATGAGTTCCATTTGGTGTAGATTTTCACGTTTCTTTTCACGTTGCTCCTTCAAGGTGTTTATATCGTTTTCAACATCCTGAAGTCGGCTAAATCTTTCTTCCTTTCCCTCTCTTTGGTATCTAATGTTGTCAAAAAGAGATTGAGTTTCTTTTTTCAAGGATTCAAGCTCTCTGTTCTGCTCATCAACCTGTTTCCTGAGCCTTTCTGAATCTGATTCAACCTGGGATAATTCTCTTGAAAGAACTTTTATTTCTTCTTCATTGTTCCTCCTCTTTTGAGTTAGTTCTGCCAACTCTTTTGAATACTGCTCTTTTTTTTCATAAAGGGAGGCAAGATGAAGTTTTGAATCGATAATATTATTTTGTATATTTTCCAGTTTCCTTTTCTCCCTTTTGAGTTCTTCAGAAAATTGAGTCATTTGCTTTTCGAGGGAAGCCTTTTCTTTTGTAAGAGTCTGGTATTCATCGTTCAATGATTCTTTCTTTTCATAGCTGGAGTTCAATTTGGTAGTGTATTCTTCCTTCAATTTTTCGAGTTCTTCCAGCTCATTTTTCAGTCCATCACTTGTTTTTAACAATTCATGCATCATTCGGTTAATAGTTGCGCTTTTGGACACTACCTCATTGAGTTCTTCCTGTAAAACCCTAAGATATCCCCGCAACTCCATAATGTCGTCTTTGCGTCTTTGTATTTCCTTTGCCACCAATTGCGAGTCTTTTTGTATTTCATTTTCTTTTTTTGCAAGAAATTGAATCTTTCTTTTCCTGGCTATCAAAT
>QNAR01000017.1 GCA_003643975.1 Thermotogae bacterium
GCATATGAAATTCATCGATGATGTAAACTTTGTACCTACCCATTGAGGGCCTGTAAGAGGCGGCATCTCTGATTTTTCGGACTTCATCAATTCCCCTGTAAGAAGCGGCATCTATTTCGATTACATCCATATGGCTCGAATTGTCTATTGCCTTACAGGAATCACAAATACCGCATGGCCTTTCAGAAAATTTCTCAGCAGAACAATTAACTGCTTTTGCCAATATTCTTGCAGTCGTTGTTTTTCCGGTACCACGCGGACCATAAAATATATAGGCATGCGCTATATCGTTGTTGGTAATCGCGCTTTTCAGTACCTGCTTTACCTGTTCTTGCCCGACAATTTCATCAAAGTTGCGGGGTCTATACTTTCTATACAGTGCTTCTGACAAGTTTATCACCACTCTGAAAGGATTATATCAAAAAAGCTTGTTCTTTTCCGCTGTTGTTTTTAAATATCCTTTTCACTTATATTGTGAAATATTTAACAATCTTCTCTTTTATGAAAAATGCCGATATTACCCCCGCTCTTGAATAAGTGTGTTTAAGAGTGTGAGTAATTTTCTTTCAACAAAGTTGAACCCGCGCTGCCAAAACCTGGAATCTTTGAGGTCCACTCCTACTTTTTCAAGTAACTTTTCAGGTGAATCTGAACCTCCGCTTGAAAGCAGCTCAAGGTATTTAGGTACAAAGTTTTTGCCTTCTTCAAGATATTTTTCATAAAGTGATATAACAAGTAGCTGGGCAAAATTGTACGCATAGCAATAAAATGGCGTATGAAACATATGTGGAATGCCAGCCCATTCATAACCACTAAAATTGAAATATTCGATAGAATTGCCAAACATATTTTTGAGCTCTTGACGATATATATCAGATAATTCATCGAAAGTCATATATTGTTCTGAAATGGCGTTGTGAGCCTCTATTTCAAAACGTGTAAACATGTTTTGTCTGTGCATTGTAGCAAACATACCCTCTAGCTTTGAGGCGACAAATGAGATTTTTTCGTTCGGGTCCTCGATTTTTTCCAGAAGATAATCCATCATTATCATTTCGGAGAAAACCGAGGCGGTCTCTGCCATTGTCAAAGGTGTGTGATAATTTAGCATTGTTTGTTTCTGGGATAAGACGCCATGCAAGCCATGCCCCAATTCATGTGCCAGAGTCATGACATCATCCAGTTGACCTGTGAAGTTAACCAACACATAGGGATGTGTTTTGGGGCCAACATAGTAGCAAAAAGCGCCACCTCTTTTATCAGGAAGCACAGGAGCGTGTATGTAATTTCCATCAAAGAAATCTTTCACGATTGATGCGACTTTGCCATCGAATCTTTGCATTGCATCCAGTACCATTTCCTTTGCTTCGTCCCAGCTATATAGCCTTTTGGTTGAACCGATTGGAGCATAAATATCGCTATGCTTTAGTTTACGCACGTTCAACAACTCGGCTTTCAATTTGTAGTATTTCTGTACTATTGTATTGTTATCCATGGTGGTTTGTATTAGCGAAGAAATGATTTCGTCAGAAACCTCGTTTTCGAAGTTTCTTGCGCTTATCGGTGCAGAAAATCCTCTGCGCTTATTTTCAATTATCCAATCTTTTGCGATGCTGTTGTATATGTTGGTAAGAACGATTTCGTTTTCTTTTAGTCTGCCAAAAAGCAGACTGAAAGCCTTCTCTCTCAAATTCGGATTTTCATGCATTCTCAATGCCCTGAGTTGACTTTCATTCATTATCTTCTTTTTGCCATCGATTTCCACTTCGTACCTTTGAGACGATTGAAATTCGCTATAAAGCTTCGTCATTGCCTGTTTTCCAGTGAGATTTTTAAGATTGATTATTTTTTCTTCTCCTTCGGAGAGCAAAAATCTCCGACTCTTTCTTTCTTTATCGACAAAGTGCCTGTAATTTGACAGAACATCTGAACTAAAAAGTTTTTCATACTTCTCATCGGAGAGTTGAGCTAGTTTCAACCTATGAGGAACCAGCTTGTTTTGGATTTCAGATGATATTTCTTGTGCCCTTGTGAAGAGTTTGTTAGCTTGCTGGTTAGCTGTATTTTCAGAAAGCAAGAGATAGGCATACATAACTATCCTTCCAGCCTTTTCATAAGTTTCTTCAAGCTTTTCAAAAAGCTCTTTCCATTGTTCGGGGGAAGCATCATTATTCCACAAAGTATTGAAGTCTTCAACAATTTTGTCAACCGCACTTCTGATTTCATCTATATCCTTTTCAATTGAAGGCGATTGTTGACTTTCGTATAATTCGCTAAGGTTCCATATGATTCCTTCAGCTTTTGTACTCATGTTTTCACTCCTTAATAGTGGAAATTGTAGAGAAAAAGAATTTGTAAATGATAAAATGAGGTGTTGAACCTTTTCAATTTTATCATGCTGTTGTATTTTCTCTGAACTTAATTAGGTGTGATACATGGGACACTAATCCGATAAAATTCATAAATGAGGGGATGGATAAAATGAAAAGAAAGAATGTGATTTATTATTGGGAAATTAATGCACAGAATGCTCCTGAACTTGCGAAATTTTACACCGATGTTTTCGATTGGGAATATGAGTATGAAGAGAGGAATGACTTCTTTTCTTTTAGCACAAGCGATGATAAGGGCGGAATAGATGGAGGAATTTTCACTGGAAAAGGTAAAATAAGACCTCATAGAGCTCTCTATGTACTGGTGGATAACGTAGATAATACAATCGAAAGAGTTAAACAAGCCGGAGGAACAATATTACAGGATCCCTTTGAAGCAGGAAAAGTAAAACTTGCCTTCTTTGAAGATCCCGAAGGGCATGTGACAGGAATTGTTGAAAAATTGGAAAAACAAGAGGAATAGTATTTAGCGTATGTATATTGTTGTATAGTTGCTGTTTATAGCAGAAAGAGCATAACAGCGAAATGATATAGAGTATCTCAAAAATCAGTAACAGCCAACAATACCAGTTATGTTATGCTTTTTTTATTCTCTGCGCAATTGCCTTAATTAAATTCTAGAGTAAGCTCATATTCTGCTCCTATTTTGCTTTTTTACAAAGTTCGAAGGCAAAAGCTTGCCTAACCACTCAATAATCTTCATAATATCGCCTTTTGTAAGTTCTTATGGCACCATAGGAATTTTGGGGGGCGCTTTTCTATGACACCTTAAGCATAAAGCATTCTTTATACTTGCTGCATATAACTGATTTTTTTTATTTGCACATTTAGGGTAAAATTTTTTTGGTGGTGATTCTATGAATGAGAACGCAAAGAGAATACTCACGGAAATATCCTCCCTCGGGAAGCGCTTTTTGCTTTCTGAAGTATTGTCAATTTTTAGCAGCAAATATCCTGATAATCAACTGCTAAAGACTATTGAAGCAGCAAAGACCGAGGGAATACTGAAAGAGAAAAAGGGAATCTTTTGCTTTCAGGATGATGAATGGAAAAAATTCTATGAAAGTACTGATACAAACGAAAAAGACCATCTGGAGCTAGCTTTACAGAGACAACTGCCGGAGGGGATAAAATTTCATCTTGAAAACAGCCATTGTTCCAAGAGGACTTTTGCCGCGGCTCTACTCTGGCAGATACGGAAAGACTACTATAATTGGCTACCAAAAGATAAGCTGCTGAAAAAAATAGAAGCTGTGGATTACATTTTAGGATATGAAAACTGGGCGAGCTTGAGCTTGAAAGCCCGTTTGATAGCCCTTGATTACAAAAAAATCGCCACACGGAGATTAATAGAAAAATGGCTTCGTGGCAATTTTCACGTTGATTGCATGAATTTTCTAAGAATACTGAAAATTCATCTTGACAAACAGCATTTTTTGGAGCTTGTTTCTGAAAGAACAGAAGGGAAATTAACAGATTATCAGAAGATTGTGTTGCAATTTTATCTGTTGGATACCAAGAATATAAAAAATCTTTCAAAAGCAGATCTTGAGAAGCTGGAAATACTCAACAAAGAGTCAAAAACAATATCACCACAATACGCACGGTTGAAGATTGCGATTTTGAATCTCTTTGCAGGATACTTTGGCACAAAAGAACTTGTGAAGGGCAAGCTATTCCTTGAAATGGCTTTGAAAATAGCGAAGGAATTTAATCTTAAGGATTGGATAGCAAAGCTTTATAATAATTTAAGCCTTTACTATGAAGAAGATTTCAAGGCTTATTCTGAAGAGCTTAAGCTCAACGCAATTGAAGTAGCTGGAGAAATTAACGATTATGACACTGCAGCATTCATCGCTGTCAATCTGGCATATAGTTATTTAGCCTCTGGTGAAAAAATCCTTCTGAATAAATTGATGAAGAAAATAAACGCTTACGTGAAAACAACGAATAACCCAGAAATAAAATCTCGCATTTTGGAATTTAAAAGCCTTACAGCGTTGTACAATGGAAATTCCGATGAGTTTGAAAGGTGCCTTGCTGAGTATGAAGCCAATTTCGAGATAACGAAAGATCCACGAGTGCTTTCAAAAAAATATTTCACCAATGTGCTTAAAATTTTATTTCACATTATCAACGGTGATATAAAAGCCATTCAAAGCGTTTTTGAAAACCTCACCGATGCTGAATATCTTGAAGATGATGAACGAAAGTTTCTCGAAATTACCAAGATAGGACTTAGTAACCCAACAGAAGCCTATATGCTTTTCAGAAAATATCGTAAGGGGATGCGCTTTTTTGTTGAGGAAACGCTCTTGTTTTTAGCACAAATCCTTCCTGAGAGTTTTCTGGAGGATTTTAGGGAATTTTCATTTTCGCAACTTGCTTATTCGCGAAAAAGAGGGCTACTCCTCTCTCAGGCACAGATATATCACGCGATAGGACTAGCTGCTTATAAATCAGATATGCAACACGATGTCATACGTTATATGAGGTTTGCTGCTTCTTTGTATGACGCATCTGGCATGAATAACCTTTCACGGAAACTGAGAAATCTTTTCCTGAATAGTGAAGCCTTTGTTGACCTAATGATAAAAGTCAAGGAAAATCTTGAAAAAGCTGGAATAGACAAGCACCTCTTAAATGATTTAAATAACTCTGTGCTTAGTGCAAATGATTCCCTGAGGTTCATAGGGCGGATAATGGCAGTTGTTCTTTCATTTGCAAATGCCGAAAATTTTAATGAGCTTGCTGAAGTGATCTTCAAGAGCCTTCTGGAAGAATTCCCTGCAAACGTTGGGAGATTCGAATTTGGCAAAGGCAATGTTGAAATATGCACCTTTGGAACAGGTGAAATTCCTACATTTGACACACTATATACCCCTGAACCCTTCTATGTTTCTTACAGTTTTTACGTTGGAAATAATGACAAGGCAAAGCTGGAATTGTATAATCCTGAACAAAAGGTCGACCAGCTCACTATTCAAAAGTTCTACAACCTGATGGTTCACTTAGAACCGATTATAGAACTGATGCTGTTGAATTTCAGTAGATATAGAATGGCTATTAGAGACGAACTTACAGGGTTGTACACAAGATGGTATTTTGAAGAAAGGTTTAAAGAGGAATTTGCCAGAGCAAACAGAACCGGTGAAATATTTTCGCTTATCTTTTGTGACCTTGATGATTTCAAGAAGATAAACGACAATTATGGCCATAAAACTGGCGATGAAGTATTGAAAAACGTGGCGCGAATTTTTATGAAAAATGCACGGGAAACTGACATTATCTGCCGCTTCGGCGGTGAAGAATTTGTCTTTTTACTTCCTGGTACCTCACATAACGGTGCAAAAATCTTTGCCGAGCGTTTGAGAGAGTCAATTGAGAATGCTCGAATCAATGTTTCTGTGACAGGAAGTTTCGGAGTTGTTACATATCCCTCGCCTTATATTTCATCGCGCGAAGAAATCCTCAGGATAGCCGACGATCTATGCTACAAAGCTAAAAAAGCTGGAAAAAACTCTGTGAAAGGGTGATTTTTTGCACAAAGCCTGGGAGTATTACGATGAAATAGCCAGTAGGTATGATTACATGTATGAAGAACCCTATTGGGTTCTTTATCATATGCTTTTAGAAAAACTCGTCTCTGATCAAAACATAAAGGGAAAGATTCTCGATCTGGGAACGGGAACAGGTCGCTGGGCTATCAAGTTGGCTGAAGAAGGGGCGGATATAGTAGCTGTTGATCCTTCTGAGAAAATGCTATCGGTTGCAAAGATGAAAGCCCGGTTGAATGATGTAAAAATCGAATTCATAAACGCAAAAGGCGAAGCACTTCCGTTTGAAAATGCCACCTTTGATTCTGTTTTGGCCATGGGGGATGTTATTTCATATTGTGAATCACCACAGGAATTGCTTTTAGAAATCAACAGGGTTTTGAAACCAGAGGGAAAGTTTCTTGCCACTGTAGATAATGCTTTTGCTTTTTTACAAGATTTTGTGTCGAATATTGAGTCAAGAAATGCGGAGAAATTTCTTAACGATAGAAGAGTATTAATTGGGGACAGCACTGTAAGCCGCATTCATTTCCACACAATACCGTTTTTCCCGGAAGACATTCAATCCTTACTGTCTGAAACGGGGTTTGAGCTCACTGATATGGCTGGAATGGTGGTTTTTGCTCCATATGACGAGAAAAAATTGGCGAGAAACCTTGAAAACGCTTTGATATGGGAGTACAGATTTTGTAGAGAACATCAACTTTTTGGAAGAGCAGAGCATTTATTCTTCACCGCAATGAAAGGATGATTATTCATGCCAAAAGGCTCCTTAAAAACGGTTTTTGGAACTTTCTTTCTGATTGCAATAATAATTTCGTTTGCTTTTTCCATTATTTCAATATTGAAGCTCGACGAGTTGAGAGAGAGTTTGAGTATCCTTGAATCAAAAACAACAGAGAATATTCGAAAACTAAATGAAGATACAAATGCCGAAATCAATGCGATAAAGCGCCTTATATCTGGTGGTGGGCCTATTGAAGATTATCTTGTAGCCAGAAATTTCATTGAAAACACTGAAACTGACCTTAGGATGATTTTGACGGAACTGCAAGAAAATCCCGAAAGACCTTACTTCAGGATTTTTGTTGCGGGAAATAAAGAAGTGTGGGTCGGATTCAAAGATAATGCAGAGGAAAGCAAGTATAGCTATCAGAAAAATTTCAAACCCGGATTATCAAAAGAGAAGTTCTTCTATCTTAAAGCACCGTTGCTTGAAACAGGTTATACAATTACGCTTACAAAAGATGCTTACATAAAAACAGCTATTCCTGACGCTGTATATTTGCTTTTCTTTGGATTTAACAGCGCGAAAATCGCAAAAATGCCTGATGGCGAAGTTCGCAATCTAACCAAGGATTTCAATCTATATATCCCCGGAGAGTAGGAGGAGAAAATGGCAAGGAATAAGAGAAAGGTTTTTTTATTCACTTCAATGGGAGGATTTTTCAACTTCGGTTTTTCAGCAATAGCCTTTGGAAGTGCCCTCCCCGCTATTGAAAGAAGTTTGAATATTGACCACGAAAAGGCGGGTTTGATCCTAGCGACTTCGTCTCTTGGTTTTTTCTCTGCAGCTTTCTTTACCATGGTTTTCGGGAAGAAGATAGGGGCCTTTAAGTCTCTTGCCCTGTCGATGTTAATCAATACCGTTGCGCTCTTCTTAATAACAGGAGCACGAGCTTTTCTATGGCTTTTCGTTTCTTATCTTCTTTTGAATTTTGGCAATGGCTTGCTGGAAATCGATTCTGGAGTAGGTGCTTCAATCATTGAAAAGAAGAAACGGGGGTCAATTCTCAATTTAATGCATTCTCTCTACGCTCTTGGAGCAATTTTATCACCAGTGATTGTATCCCTGTTTTTAAAAAACGAAGGGGATTGGTGGATACCTTTTTTGATTGCCGCATTGAGCAATAGTCTCGTTCTCATTTTTAGTATGGGGTTACTTTCTGTTAAACTGGAAACTCCTGAGGGAAAAAGCGAAAATTTGGAAAAAAACATAAACGACAGCCAAAAAGACCCCTTTTTTTGGCTGATAATGTTAGGTGTCTTTCTCTATGTGGGCTATGAAGTGGGATTTTCTTCATGGCTTGCTGCATATGTTTACGATGTTAAGGAGATGAGCATAAGGTTAGCTGCTCTCTTCCCTTCATTGTTATGGCTTGGGCTACTGATCGGGCGTTTGCTTGCTGGGGTTTTTCTGGAAAGAGTGGGATATAGCAAAACGATGCTTATTTTGACCACAATATCTCTTCTTTCATTTATTGGGGTTCTTTATGCCAAGTCTGGTATTTTGATAAGTTTACTTGTTTTTGGGGCTGGTTTTGGATTTTCTGCTATGTTTCCCACACTCCAAGCTACTCTATTGAGAGGCAGTAAATTAACTGCCGAAATATCCGTAAGCTCATTTACTTTTGCGGCTTCACTTGGAGCGACTTTTTCAAGTTATTTTATCGGTTTTGTCGGAAAACTCTTTGGCCTTGGAGCGGGCATCTTGTTGATTCTCTTTATGATTTTAATGGAAATGTTCGTTGTGATCACTTTGTACAGGAGGGAAAGGCTTGAAGGAAGAGAAGCATGACGTCATAGTTATTGGAGCCGGTCCTGCTGGCTGTGCAGCAGCGAAAATTCTTTCTGAAAACGGTGCTAAAGTTTTATTGCTTGACAAATTTGGTTTCAACAAAGAGAAGGGTTGTGGAGGCGGTCTTACCCCGAAAGCTGTGAGGTTGCTCAAAAAGATCTTTCCGGTTATACAATTGAAAGCAAATCCTGTGAAAAAGCTTGAATTACACTATGGATTTGAGGGACATAGCAAGAAGGTGTGCGGTATGCTTTTCAACCGGCCATTATTCCACGTTACCTCCAGATCCACATTAGATAGAGATTTGCTGAAGGTTACAGCTGAATCTAGTGTCAGCTTCAGAAAAGAGAGAGTGCGATTTATCAGAAAGACTGGTGAACTCTTTGTGGTAGAGACTGATAATCAGAGTTATCGGGCTGAATATGTAATTATTGCTGCAGGCGTATTTGGTTCAAGACTGTTAACAGACACTATTAAACAAAGATACTCTAATATTGTTCATTATAAAGCGCCAAAGCTTTCGAATGCTGTTTCCCTAATCTTTTTCGAGAATGGTTATGCTTGGTACTTTCCCGGGCTAGAAGAAGCTTCCATAGGCTCAGGGGTCTATGTGGAAGGAAATCCTTCTTTTTATATATCGAAAGAAAATCTAAGTATAACACCTTATAAAATTCCTGAAAATGAAGAATATCACGTAACACCAATTCCGGATTTCTCAGTTGAATTTGCTTATGAGGTTAATGAGTTTATGGAAGGGTGTCTTGTCATAGGAGATAGTGCGGGACTGGTTGATAGCTGGACAGGTGAAGGGATCAGTTATGCCCTTTACTCTGGCATGTTAGCGGCAAGAGCTGTTATGAAATATAGAAAATCGAAGCTTAACAAAAATTATCTTCGAGAGCTCCGGCCTTTGATGGAAAATCTTGTAATGGCAACGGGATTACGCAACAGCTTTTTGAGAAATTTCCCGGAAAAAATCCAGTTAGTCAAGGACAAAAGGTTTGCACGACTTTTCTTTACATATGTTTCATGTTTTTCAAAAAGTGTTCTTGGATTAGCCTTAAAAAGCTATCTTATACCCGGGCACAAAGTTAGAATTGATTGATGAAAATAGGGGGAATCACATTGAAAGTAAACGGGGAAAGGACTAAGGCTCTTATTGAAATGATCAGCGGATTTACTCGTTCGCGGGGAAGCAAATCATACCGAGAACTAGTTGAAAAGTTAATTGCTCATCTCAGAAGGATAGGAGTACCGTCAACTTCAATAAACATAAAGGAATACGCTTGTGATGGCGTAACGAAATACGGTAATTATACATCAACAATGGTTTGGGAACCAATTAAAGCTGAACTTTGGTTGAAAAAGCCGCGTGAACAATTTATTACTTCCTTTAGGAATTCTCCTACTGCGTTGCTTTTTGGGAGTGCAGCAACTAATGGTTGGGCAGAACTTCAACTTGTGGAATATAAAGGCCCGGGAGATTATGCAGGAAAAGCTGTTCTGGCAAAAGAAGACCCTGTTAAAGTATTCAAAGATGCGGTTGTCAACGGGGGTGCGAAGGCTCTTATTCTTAGCTACATGAGAGGAAAATGCCCTGAGATAGGGCGGGAACCAAAAACTAACCCTGATGTGGTGAACTATCTGAGTATTCCCAACACTCTTGAAGATTACAATTACAGAGCCTTTGGCTTCTCTATTTCAGAAAAGCATTTCAACTTTTTAAAAAAGTTGCTGGGAAAAAATTCAGTAGTAGTGATAAATGCCGAAGTTGAAACAAAAGTTATGAAGGGTTCAATACAGGTATTGGAAATTGACCTGACTAAAAAGCAAAATCCATACGTGCTGATAACCGCCCATTTATGTCACCCTTCTCCTGGAGCAAATGATAATGCCAGCGGTTCCGCACTTGCACTTGAACTTGCAGGGATAATATCAAAAGAAAAGGGGTTTCCTCCAACGAAAATTGCATTAATGCCAGAATTCTTTGGAAGTACACCTTACGCTCTTGAAATGAAAAGAGAAAGTTCCATGCCGTTTTTGACTATT
This sequence comes from Thermotogae bacterium, assembly GCA_003643975.1. GTDB lineage: Bacteria > Thermotogota > Thermotogae > Petrotogales > Kosmotogaceae > Kosmotoga_B. Next base: position 10,578 of record QNAR01000017.1, read on the forward strand.
AATCTTGACATGGTCGGCGAAGATCAGAAAAAAACGGGAAGTTCATTGCTGCTCACGGAGACCCCGCCGGTATTACCAAAAAGGTACGATTTCCTGCTCGAATACAACCTCTTAAAACATATGCCACGTTGTGACGGGATACCCATTAAGAGATATTACAGACTTCCATATAGTGCGGGATCTGACCACTGCCCATTTACCGCCATGGGCGTAAGCTCTCCTTTCTTAGGCCATTTGCCTGATCGCTATTATCATACAGATGCAGACAGTCCTGATAAAGTGGACTGTAAAGAACTTGAGTGGGTGGGAAATTCCGTTCTGGACAGTTTATTGGAACTGATATCAACGAATCCTAAATTAGATGCCTATATAAAAAGCAAAGAAGTATCGGAATTCGTTTATTACTGTGAAAACATAAGAGGCAAACCCGGAAGCAGAGAGTTATTCTCCTCTTTTTTGAAAGCTTTCGAGGCACGAAAACATGGTTTTGATTCACTTTACTCTCAGAATTCATTTATACATTCTCGTAAGAAATTAATCCCGAATTTTGAAGGCTCGATTGGATTTGACTGGTACTATGCCCTTCCAGAGCAGTTAAAAAAAACATTGAATTTGAATGTTACATCTTTGGCAGAATTAATTACCGTGTCAGCAAATATAATAGGAAGTAGAGAATCCACCGAATTGCTTGCAGAAATTTATTACGGAGTTCCACAAAAAGCTGTATCGGGGTTCATAGATTTTTTGGTGGACAATGGCTACTTTATGGAGGGAGAATTTTGAGTCAAATAATCGTTTCAGGAGAGAAAAGGCTTGAAGGAACAGTGGATATAAGCGGTTCAAAGAACGCAGCTCTTCCAATACTTGCAGCCACTGTCATGATTGATGAACCTGTGGTCGTAAAAAACGTTCCCGAGCTCAGGGATGTTCACACTATGCTCTCCATTCTTCAAAGGATAGGCAAAAAAGTTTCGTTCGAGCATGGAGCAGTGTTTATAGAACCTGGAGATATACTTTTGGGAAGCGTCCCTTACGATCTTGTGGGAAAAATGAGAGCTTCTTTCAATCTTTTTGGACCATTGGTTATGGCGTGTGGTTGGGCCAGGGTTGGAAAACCAGGTGGTTGTAACATAGGACAAAGGCCTGTTGATTATCATGTCAAAGGCTTGAAGCGCTTTGGGCTGAAGATAGTAGAAGAACATGGCGATGTATATGGTGAATTGCCTCCAGAATTTGAGAATACAATTGAATATGAATTACCGTTTAGAAGTGTTGGTGCTACCGAGCAACTCATGACCACTGCTGCATTAATGGAAGGAACAGAAGTGGTTATAAGAAATGCCGCTAAAGAACCTGAAATTGTAGATCTTCAAAACTTTCTCAACAAAGCAGGTGCAACAATCACCGGTGCGGGTACAAACACGATCCATATCAAAGGCGTTAAAAAGTTGTATGGAACAGAGTACAATGTTATCCCTGACAGAATAGAGGCCGGGACATACTTACTTGCTGGGGTTATTACCCGAGGCAGTGTTGAAGTTAAACACGTTATCCCAGACCATTTAGAAGCTCTGCTAAATATTTTGAAAGAGATGGGCACTGAAATCACAGTAGGTAATGATACGGTGCGAGTTACTGCTTTCAACAAATTGAAACCTGTTAAAGTTAGTGCTAAACCTTATCCTGGGTTTCCAACGGACTTACAGCCGATTATCACTGCTGTACTTGCTACAATTGAAGGAGAATCTGTGGTAGAAGAGTCGGTTTTTGAAAATCGATTCGGTTATGTTGATGAAATGAACAGAATGGGTGCTCAAATCAAGGTCAAAGATCGAAAGGCTTATATAAAAGGGATTGCAAAATTGAGTGGCGCTGAAATTAATGCCCCGGATATAAGGGCAGCTGCTGCACTTGTTATTGCCGGAATGGCCGCTGAAGGTGAAACGATTGTCCATAATGCCGGGCATATTTTCAGAGGTTATGAAAAGCTAAGGGAAAAATTCACATCTATTGGCGCCTATTTAAGAGTTTATCCCGATGAGGAGTGAATTTAGTGGCTTTCCCTTCATATCTTGAGGCCTTAAACAATGGAAAATTGAGGGAAATTATTAAATCTCTTGAGGCGCATTTGGAAAGCTGCCAATTGTGCCCCAAAGAGTGTAAGGTAAACAGATATCACTCAGTGGGTATATGTGGCCAAGGCTCCACAGCTAAAATAAGTGCATCTGTTCTCCATTATGGTGAAGAACCCCCTCTTGTTGGTGACGGCGGTGCTGGGGCAGTTTTTTTCAGCGGCTGCTCTATGAAATGTGTGTATTGCCAGAACTTTGGCTTTAGCCAGCTGAATCGGGGCAATGAAATCGACGCAAAGGAACTCGGCAAGATTTTTTTGAAAATTCAGAATCAGGGAGGCGAAACACTGGATCTGGTAACACCCACACCTCATCTACCTTCAATACTCAAAGCTTTGGAATACGCAGCTGAAAGGGGTTTTTCTCTTCCGATAGTGTATAACACCAGTGGCTATGAAAAAGTCGAAACACTAAAATTACTCGAAGGAATTGTGGATATCTATCTTGCGGATATTCGTTATACCTCAGACATTATGGGGAAAAAGTACTCCGGAGTACCGGATTATTGGACTGTAACCAAAAGAGCCATCAAAGAAATGTACAGGCAAGTTGGCCCGTTCAAAAGCGAAAGAGATTTTCTAAAAGGTTTGATAATAAGGCATCTAGTATTGCCTGAAAAAATATCTGGAACTGAAGAAATGCTTGATTTTCTTGCATTTGAACTATCGTTATCGGTACCGATTTCACTGATGTCTCAATACAAACCAGTTTACAAAGCCTTCGAATACCCAGAATTGGCGAGAAGAATTACTTCGCAGGAGTACAATCGCGTCCTGGAGCTTTTAGAACATTACGGCTTTGAGGGGTGGATGCAATACTTTGATAAAAATGAAGAGTTTAGGGTGAAACCATTGTTGGAGGAATCATGATTTTCTTTTTTTCAATATTTGTCTGGATGATGCTGTCACCTTCGATGAAGTTAGAAAACTTCATATTCGCTGTCATTTCAGCCAGTGTTTCCTGGGTTGTTGGGAAAAAGGTAATTCCAAAAGGAAACGCTGCAGGCGCTGTTAAGGTCATTCTTACGAATATTCCTATAGCGGTAATCCAGGCTTTTAAAATGCTCTTTACTGTCCAACTTTTCTCAACCTCTGAAATCACTTCTCCAGAAAACCGGATAGAGGAATTCGGAAAGATTGTATCAATAACCCTGACACCTAAGGAATTAGTTGTGCTTAAGGAAGAAAGCAAGCTGATTATCCACGAGGTGAAAAAGGA
>QNAR01000018.1 GCA_003643975.1 Thermotogae bacterium
AAAAGATGAAATCAACTGGCTGCAAAATCAGTAGTCACCGTGTTGCTTATTTCCGATATCAAACCCTTGATGTATTTGTTGTCTTTCAGCACACTATTGCCTATCTGTTTTACCGAATGAATAACAGTAGAGTGCTTCTTGCCTATGACCTGTGCGATTTCCTGTACACTTTTACCATATTCTTGTTTGAGGATATAGATGAAAAGTTGCCTGGCTTTTACCACATTTTTCGTTCTGGAAGTGCCTTTAATTTCTTCAGGGGTAACACCCATAACTTTCTCTACTGCTTTGAGCAACCTATCAACATCGGTTAATGGTCTTACTCTGGAACTGTCGGTTTGAAAAGAACCTATAATTTGCCTGGCAAAAGAGAGGTCTATTTCCTCTTTGTACATACTGCTCTGGATGATCAACTTGATTATCGCTCCCCTCAATCGCCTCAGGTTGCCATCTATTTTGCTCGCGAGTTCCATTGCAACATCATCGGAGAGATCGACTGATTCTCTCTTCGCAAGGCGTTTTGCTATCTCGTATCTGGTTTCGCGGGAAGGCGGCAAGATTTCCATAACCATGCCCATCTGGAAACGAGAAATCAAGCGATCTGGAAAACCATTCAGCTCATCAGGAGTTCTGTCGGAGCAAATAACAATTTGCTTCCCTGCATCGTGCAGTTCGTTAATAGTATGGAAGAGTTCTCGTTGTGTTCCCTCTTTACCTATGAGAAATTGAACATCATCTATGAGAAGGACATCCGCTTTTTTCCTGTATTGAAATCTGAAATCCCGGATTGATCCCCTTTTAATGGAATCTACCATATCATTCATAAACTGTTCGCTGGTGATGTACAAAACCTTTTTCTCAGGGAACAACTCAAGTATTCTATGTGCTATTGCCTGTAATAGATGTGTTTTTCCCAATCCAACGCCACCGTAAATGAAAAAGGGGTTGAACTTGCCAGGCTTTCTGCAGATTTCCTGCGCTACCTCAAATAGCGCTTTGTTCTCTGTGCCCACAACGAAGTTTTCAAATGTATATTCAGGGTTGAGCTCAGACAATATAAGCGGCTTCTTTTTGACTAAGGGTCCTTTGTATTCATTGGCTTCGAAAACTTCTTTTGAAGGAGATTCGTAAATGATCTCAAAATTGAGGTCTTTTCCGAGGGCTTCATGAATAGCACGATGTATAACCTTTCCATATCTTGACTGAAGCCAGTCTTTTACGAAAAGGTTCCCCACTTTGAATATTACCTTATCCCCCGTGATCTCTTTGATCTCCAAGGTTGTAAACCAGTTGTCCCAGGTTTTCTTTGAGAGCTTTTTTTCGAGTATTCTGATAATCCTATGCGACACAATAACCTCCGAAGAATAGTAACCCTGAAGCACCGCAACAGGAAAAGTAAAGAGTAAAGAAGTTGAAGCTAAAACAATAATACCAGATTTTACATTCAATAAAAATGGTTCATTTTTGTGTTCCACTATAAAAGGGGGTAGTCAAAGCGACCACCCCCGAATATTTAGGTAAAAATTCAGAAACTATTCTACTTTAATTGCTTGAACAGGACAGGAATCAGCTGCATCCTGGGCACAGGAGGCCTCTGTTTCAGAAACGATTACTTCGGCTTTTCCATCGTCAGTCATTCTGAATACTTCCGGGCATAGCCCTTCACAAACTCCACAACCAATGCAAGCATCTTTGTCAATGTAAACCTTCATTACTACACCTCCATTTGAATTTTATAGGGAATTCATTTCTTTAGCGACCTCAATGAGCCTTTTAGCCATCAACATTCCAACACGTGCCTGCCCTTCGTGAGTACTTGCACCCACATGGGGAGTGGCAATTACGTTGTCCAATCCCAACAATTTCCTTCTCAATTCGTCGATTGGTGGCTCAACCTCGAAGACATCAAGAGCAGCTCCTGAAATCTTCCCGCTTATCAAAGCATTGTACAGGGCTTGCTCATCCACAATGCCTCCTCTGGCAGCATTAATAATTATAACACCGTCTTTCATGTTTGAAAATTCGCTCTCACCAATAAAGTGTTTTGTGTTTTCAGTTAAAGGTAGATGTAGAGTGATAACATCGGCTTCCTTCAGTAGATCATTCAGCTCTTCAGTCAAACGCACGGGCAATTCCGTTTCTTTAACAAAAGGATCATAGGCAATGATCTTCATTCCAAAGGCTGCAGCACGCTTCGCTACTTCTTTTCCTATGGCTCCAAAACCAACAATACCAAGAGTTTTCTCAAAAATCTCGTTTCCTTTTAGTGCCTTCTTTTCCCATTTTCCTTCTTTGAGCCCTTGAGTGCCACGAGGAATATGACGCACCAATGCAAGTAAAAGGCCAAGGGTTAATTCTGCCACGGATATGGCATTGGCACCTGGAGTGTTGTAAACCTTTATCCCCAGTTTTTTTGCTGTTTCAACATCTATGTTATCCAGCCCGGTTCCGGCTCGGCCTACAACCTTCAGCATTTTCCCCGCATTTAATACATCAGAGGTCACCTTAGTGGCGCTCCTCACAACGAGAAATTCAACGTCGCCTATGTTGTTGATAAGTTGTTCTTTATCAAGGTGCTCTGCAGTTAATTCAAAAAGTCCAGAAGATTTCAGCAGTTCCATGGCATCGCTGGAAAGAGGATCATTAACATGAAGTCTAAACATCAGACTCCCTCCCTTTCAAAGACCTCTTCAGCTGCCTTCAAGCCTGTACCGTAGTCGACATCATAGCCCAATTTTCTGAGAGCCATTTCAAGTGCCGAGATAGCGATTATCGTATCAAACTTTGACATATAACCCAGGTGAGCTATTCGGAAGATCTTACCTTTCATGCTTCCCTGCCCTCCGGCAATCGTTACGCCATATTCGTCTCGCATGAGTGAAACCAGTTTTCCACCATCGACGTTTTCCGGTACTTTAACAGCTGTCAAAACATTACCAGGACGTTTTGAGAAAAGTTCAAGACCGAGGGCTTTAACTCCAGCCCGGGTAGCATCAGCGAGAATCCTGTGGCGTTCCCAGACATTCTCCATACCCTCCTCTTTGAGCATTTCCACCGCTTTTTTCAACTGATAAATGAGATTAACAGCTGGTGTATAGGGAGCGGGATTTTTTTTGTAAGCGAAGGCATTGAAGTAATAACTCGGTGTTTTATTTTGCTTGGCTTTTTCCCAGGCGTCCTCACTGAACGTTATGAAGCCCAGTCCCGGTGGAAGCATAAACCCTTTTTGAGAACCCGCTACGACAACATCAAGATTCCACTCATCGGTTTTTAGGGGTTGAGCAATAAGGCCACTAATAGCATCAACGACTATTAGCTTTCCGTGTGCTTTAACTACCTTGGCAAAGGCTTCAATATCCATGACGGTTCCCGTTGATGTCTCACTGAGCGTGGTAAATACAGCCACAGCGTCTGGATGCTCTTTCAGCTTCTCGTCTATTATCTCGGGAGTGGCATAATCACCATATTCCAGTTCAATTGGAACTACATTAGCATCGTAAGTTTCACAAATCTGCTGCCAGCGTTCCCCGAATTTTCCGCTGACAACCACCAACACTTTTTCACCTGGTGATACAAGGTTAACTACTGCCATTTCCATGGCTCCCGTGCCAGAAGAAGCCAGCAAGAATAAGTCCTTGTTTGTCTGGAACACATATTTCGTGCCTTCAATGGCTTCTTCCATTATCTTCTTGAACTGTGGTGTTCTGTGGTGAATAGTTTCTTGTGCACCTTCCAAAAGAAGGTCGGTTGGAACCGGTGTCGGCCCTGGAGCGAGGAGATAGTTTTTCTTGATCATCTTTGCCATAGATGCACCCCCTTAGATTTAGATATGCTAGATATGTATTGAGTAATACCTTATTATCACATACATTGTCGCAACTATCCCTGATACCATCAACAGAGGAAATGTATATCTCATGTAATTCGAAAAGGTTAACTTCCCTCTTTTCAGTTTTTGGCTCATACCTGTCACAACCATGTTTGCAGCCGCGCCAACTATCGTTCCGTTACCCCCGTAACACGCCCCGAGCACCAACGCCCACCAGAGCGTATCGGAAAGAGCGACATTTCCACTGAAAATCAGTGCTGGATTCCCAATCATGCCTTTTACAATGGGGACCATGATCATCACCATCGGAACAGCGCTGACGAAACTCGAAAGCAATAATGGAAACCACAGAACGAAAAGCAACAGCATCAACGGATTATGCAACGAATTCACAAGAAAATTCACAATGACATTCATAAGCCCCACCGCTTCTAGACCATAAACGAGGGTGAACATTCCCAAAAAGAAAAAGATAGTACCCCACTCAATTTTATGAAAGAGCTTTTCCATCGTTTCTCCGTCGACTTTCATGACAAAGAGCGTAACCGCCGCTGCTAAAAGGGAAACAAGAGCAGGATCTATTCCCAGTGATGGCGGCAATGTAAAACCAACCAGAGTAAAAGCAAATATCGTCAACGAGATGCGTAACATCCTTTTATCCCTTATTTGAGAAAAGGGGTTGGTATTGGCAAACTTCTTCAGAATTTCTTGCTCCTCATCACTGAGTTTAAAGTATTTGCTTTCTTTCCACAAGAGGAGAATAAGGATGGTAACCAGTGTTATAATGACTACAGGGGAAACATTGCTCAAAAAATCATTAAAGCTCTTTCCAGCTGCAAAACCCACTATCATGTTAGGTGGATCACCTATCAGAGTCGCTGTCCCTCCAAGGTTAGCCGAGAGTATTATCATGATAAGGAAGGGAAATGGGTTCTTTTTCAAAGCATCGGTAACTGCAAGGACAACAGGCACAAAGACCATTACTGTGCTCACATTGTTCAAAAAGGCCGATGCCAAACCAACGATTATCGAGGTGAGAATGTATAAGAACCTGAAATTTCCCCGGCTCATTTTAACAACCGCAACAGCCATGAACTGAAAAAAACCCGACTCTTCGATAAAGGGAAGAATGATCATCATTCCTATGAGTAGGCCCAGTGTTTTGAAGTCAACAAAGCTACTCAGATTTTCAAGGTTAAGATTTTTGACCCCTTCTGGAAGAGCATCTGGAAAAGCGTTATTCAGCACCGCCGTCAAAAAAAGCAGTATCGCTCCACCTGCAAAAGCACTCGCAGCTTTGTCCATTTTGCCAGAGACAAGAAAATAATAAACAATGGACATAAGAACAAGTACTACACTACCGTATAGAAAAACCATGGCGGCACCCCCTGCAATAGTTTTCATGTTTGCAATTTATTGCATGCAACGTATTTCAACGTGAAAAAACTTCCAAAATCGTTATCTTCTGAATAATTTTATCAGAGCATTCTTTAGAAGGTTAACGCTAATATTTTTCATTATGGCATTAAATTGCTTTACCATTTGATGAAAAAGAATACCAATTTTTTATCAGGGGGTATGTATATGAAAGAATTCAAATTTTCAAAGATTGGTCAGAAACTCACTTCATCGATTATCAGAGAACTACTTAAGGACGTCAACATCCCCGGTATGATATCCTTTGGGGGAGGTGTTCCTGATCCCAAAACTTTTCCAAGATACAAGCTTTCAGAGGTAACGAAAGAAGTTTTAGAAAATGAGTTTTCTTTTTCCCTTCAATATGGCCCCACCGAAGGGGATGCCATCCTCAAAAAGTCATACATAAACTTTTTGAGGAAAAACGAAGGCATTGAAGGCCTTACAGAAGACAACCTGCTTATAACAGTAGGCTCTCAAAGTGCTCTCTACTTGCTTTCAACAACTTTACTGGATTCTGACAGCAAATATTTCGTTTCCAAACCCGTTTATCTCGGTGCTGCCAGCGCTTTTTCTATGAATTCGATGAACCACATAGACCTTCCTTTAACTGAAGACGGTATTAATACTGATTTCTTAGAAGAAAAACTCCTTGAACTTGATGAAAACGGTGAAATAAGCAAAGTCAGGTTTATTTACGTCATCCCTAATTTCCACAACCCGGCAGGAGTAACGTTGAACCTTGAACGCAGGAAGAAAATAATCGAATTAGCAGAAAAATACGACTTGTTGATCATCGAAGATGATCCCTACGGTGATCTTCGCTATGAAGGCGAAGGGGTTCCTTCCATGTTCAAGCTGGCTGGAAAAGACAGAGTGGTCATGTTAAAGACGTTTAGCAAAATTCTTTCTCCCGGCATGAGACTTGGTTTTGTCATCGGTCATGAAACACTCCTTAGAAAATTAGTACTCGCCAAGCAAGCGGTGGATCTTTGTACCCCAAGCCTTACACAGCGCATCGCAGGAAGGTTTCTTGAGAAGTATGATTTGAAAGAACTCTTAAAGCCTACCATAGATATTTACAGAAGAAAGAAAGATCTCATGCTCAAAGAACTGGAGGAGAATTTCGCGGATATAAAGGGAACTTACTGGACAAGACCACAGGGTGGATTGTTCATCTGGTTAACGCTGCCTGAAGGGTTCGATACCATGGAAATGATGGACCTGGGGAAGAAAAATGGAATACTGTTCATTCCCGGTACGGCTTTCTCCATAAGTGGCGGATGCGACAATTCTATGCGCCTTTCTTTCTGCCTCCCATCTGAAGAGGATATCGTGGAAGGGGTAAGAAGACTCAAGAAGACCGTTGTCGAATACGGAAAAGAAAAAGGATTACTCTGAGGGGGGAGCTGGATGAGAATACTCATCATAAATCCCGGATCAACTTCAACCAAAATCGGGATATACGAAAATAAAGAACTGAAAAGGAAAGAATATGTAAAGCACTCGCCTGAAGAGGAAGAGAATATGACCGTTCGCCAAAAGGTTGAATCAAGAGCTAAAACAATAGAAAAATTCCTTGCCACAAATGGTTATAGCGCCGAAGATTTCGATGCTGTTGCGTGTAGAGGTGGAATACTCCCTCCTTTAGAAAGTGGCACTTATCAGGTGGATGAAGATATGGTTCAATATCTCCTTCAAAAATCAATGTTCGATCATCCTTCAAATTACGCTGCCCCGATAGGTATGGCTCTTTCCAAAGGAGAAATTCCAGTGTTTATTACAGACCCTGTTTCGGTTGATGAATTGTGCCCTGAAGCCAGGCTAACAGGTATCCCGCAGCTCAAACGGCTTAGTCTTTTTCATGCGCTCAATATGAAAGCCGTGGCGAGGGAAGTGGCAAAGGAGATGGGAGCAGATATAAAGGACTTGACCTTCGTTATAGCCCACCTCGGCGGTGGCATCTCTGTTGGTCTCCAGGCAAAGGGAAAAATGATAGATGTCAACAACAGTAAAGATGAAGGCCCCTTTGGTCCTAACAGAACCGGAGACCTTCCAGTGGGTGATGTAGTCGAAAAGGCTTTCAGTGGCGATTTCGCTGAAAAAGAATTGATAAAGCGTTACTCCAGTAAAGGAGGGCTTATCGCTTATCTCGGGACGGACAATCTGCTTGATGTACTGGAGAAATCAAAATATGACAACAAGGCAAAGCAGGTGTTGGAAGCAATGATATATCAAATCGCAAAAGAAATAGGAGGCTTATGCGCTGCCGCAGGTGGAGATATAGATGCCATAATTCTCACAGGTGGAATGGCATACAATTCAGACTTTGTCGAGGGAATAAAAACCTATATTTCCAATTTTGGTCTTGTGGTGGTAAAGCCGGGCGACAATGAACTACTGTCTTTAGCACAGGGAGCTGAAAGAGTTCTCGAAGGCGAAGAAGAGGCGAAGCATCTTTCTTTGGAGGGGATAGCATGATAAAGAACCTTTCATCTCTCCTAAATCTTGCTCAGGGAAGCAAGAAAAAAGTCGCAGTAGCGGTTGCTGAAGACGAAGTTGTCTTGAAAGCCGTTAAGGCGGCAATAGACAACAAACTCGCAGAATTTCTGCTCTTTGGTAACCGCTCTGAACTGGAGGGGATGTGCTCTGAAATCGGTTTGACAGAAGGAATTGAAATAATTCCCACAGACAATTCTGCCGAAGCCATTGCTGGAGCTGTCGAGGCCATTGCAACCGGCCGGGCTGACCTGCTTATGAAAGGCAAAGTAAAAACGGGGGACTTGCTGAGTGTCTATCTCAAAGAAGAATATGGTCTCAGAACGGGGAGAACAATGAATCTGGTAAGCGTTTTTGAAATTCCTGGTTTTGATAGACTTCTCATTGTAACGGATGCTGGCATGGTAATAGCTCCCGACCTCCGACAGAAAGCGGATTCTATCGTAAACGCTTCCAGGGTTGCAGCAGCGCTGGGGATAAAAAAACCCAAAGTAGCTGTGTTAGGAGCAATCGAAGTGGTGAACGAAAAAATGCCCGCCACAATGGAAGCTGCTATCCTTTCAAAAATGGCGCAAAGGCACCAGATTTCAGATGTTGAAGTTGATGGCCCTCTGGCTCTAGATAATGCTGTATCAAAAGAGGCTGCAAAGCATAAGGGTATAGAAAGTCCTGTAGCAGGTAATGCTGATATCCTTGTAATGCCAGATATAGAAGCTGGTAATATTTTCTATAAAGCAATGGTTTTCCTTGGTGGAGCGCTTGTTGCAAGCACTATAATGGGCGGCAAGGTTCCCATTATACTCACTTCAAGAGCGGACTCGGATACCACCAAACTCTTATCCATTGCCCTGAACGTTTTGATTGCAAAGGGGGCTTCAAAGTGAAAATATTGGTTATCAACCCCGGATCAACCTCAACAAAACTCGCTATTTTCGAAGATGAGAGAATTATAGAAACAAAAACCATAAGACACACCTCTGAAGAACTCTCAGGCTTTTGCAATCTCTATTCACAGAAAGATTTCAGGAAAGAACTGATTGTCGAGTTCCTCAATGAAAGGGGATACTCTCTGAAAGAATTCGAAGCAATTGTAGGCAGGGGAGGTCTTTTAAGGCCCCTTCAGGGTGGTACTTACCAGGTCAATGAAAAAATGATCGAGGACCTAAAATCTGCAAAATACGGTGAACACGCTTCGAATCTTGGAGCTATTCTGGCCAAAGAACTTGCTGAAAAAGCTGGAGGAATCCCTGCTTTCATAGCCGATCCAGTTGTGGTCGACGAAATGAAGGAAGTGGCAAGATTTACCGGGCATCCAGATTTCCAGCGGAAATCCATTTTTCACGCGCTAAACCAAAAAGCTGTTGCTCGTTCTGTTGCCCAAAAATACGGCAAGAAGTACGAAGAAATGAATTTCGTTGTAGCACACATGGGTGGAGGCATCTCCATAGGTGCCCATGAAAAAGGAAGAGTAGTAGATGTAAACAATGCCCTGAACGGCGATGGCCCGTATACGCCTGAGAGATCCGGGACGCTTCCACTTACACAGCTTATCAAGCTCTGCTTCAGTGGAGAATACACAAAGAGCGAGATCAAAAAACTGATAAAGGGTAAAGGTGGGTTAGTTGCATATACAGGCACAAATGACTGTACAGTAATACAGCAAAAAATCCGGGAAGGTGATAAAGAGCTGGAACTATATTACCGGGGTATGGCGTATCAGATAATAAAGTGGATAGGCAAAATGGCTGCCGCTCTCAGAGGTGAGGTAGACGTGATCATTTTAACTGGTGGATTGGCTTATGATGACGGTTTTTTGGTACCCTGGATCAGCGAAAAGGTTTCATTCATTGCACCGGTGGAAGTCGTTCCCGGCGGAGACGAGGAGCTCGCCCTGGCTCTTGCAGCAAGCAGGGTGTTGAGGAGAGAAGAAGCCGTTAAATCTTATTGAGGTGAAAAGATGTTTGATAGCAGAATATCCGTTTTCATGGGGATGTTTGGCAGCGGAAAAACCGAGATTTCGCTGAATGTCGCCCTGGAGTTAAAAGAAAAATTCGAACACGTTGCCCTAGCTGATATAGATGTTATCAGTTCCTACTTCAGATCCAGAGATTACATCTCTGAGCTAGAGCGTATAGGCATAAGGCTTATCGCGCCTCATGGCGCATTGATGCATGCAGACCTTCCAATAATAACCGCAGCTGTCTATGGCTATATCTCCAACGAAACATACTCACTTATAATTGATGTTGGCGGTAACGATGATGGAGCTGTCGCTCTAGGCTCACTTAAAGTAGCTTTGGACGGAAAAGACGTACGCACTTATTTCGTGCTCAATCCTTATAGACCCTTCACAGATACAATTGAAAAGGCCGTAGAACATATAAGCCGGCTTTCGAAGGTGTCCAGAAGGAAGATCGATTATCTCATAAACAACGCCAACCTTGGCAATGAAACTACTTTAGAAAATATCAGATATGGGGAAAGGTTTGTAAGCGAGGTATCTAAACGTATCAACATACCTGTGCTGGCCACGGTGGTTGCCGATGGTATTTGCTTTAACGCAGAAAAGTTTCCGGTTTTCAAAATAAAAAAATTTCTCAAAACACCTTGGGACATCCGATAAATAGTACTAAATAGTACAAAAAGATGTCTTGCGCTGTGTAACACAGGCTGTACTATCGGTTATCCGTGAAGGATTCACCGAATACTTCGAAAACAGATTTACCTTTACCGGGTTACATAGTTTCCTGTAAATCGTTTTCATAATAATGCTAACTTAGTTTACTGCTCTAAAGGAGGGTTGAAAATGCCGAAGAATTTTGTTGTGATTGACGAAGAACGTTGTAAGGGCTGCGGACTGTGCATAAGCGTCTGCCCCAAGAAAGTGCTGGACTTTGCAGATCACTTTAACAGCAAAGGTTACCATCCCGCTACTCAGGTGGACAAAGAAAACTGTATTGGTTGCGGTTTTTGTTATATGATGTGCCCGGACACGGCGATAACTGTCTACCGTGAAAACGTCGAAGTAAAAGGATGAAGGGGGAAGAAATATGGCTGAAAAGGTAATGGTAAAAGGGAATGAAGCTATGGGCGAAGCCGCTGTAAGAGCGGGTTGCAGGCTCTATTTCGGATATCCAATCACACCGCAATCAGAACTCACTGAATACATGTCCAGAAGGCTTCCAGAAGTCGAAGGAACTTTTCTTCAATCCGAAAGTGAAGTCGCCGCTGTTAACATGATCTATGGTGCAGCCAGCACGGGTACCAGAGTAATGACTTCAACTTCAAGCCCGGGCTTTAGTCTTATGCAAGAAGGGATTTCTTACATAGCAGGTGCGGAATTACCAAGTGTATTTATCAACGTTGTACGAGGCGGCCCTGGATTGGGAGATATTCAGCCAGCACAGAGCGATTATTTTCAGGGAACAAAAGGCGGAGGCCATGGGGATTACCATTTAATCGTCCTTGCCCCGAGTTCCGTTCAGGAAGCAGTAGATCTGGTCCAACTGGCATTTGACCTGGCCGATAAGTATAGGAACCCTGTCCTTGTTCTTGCTGATGGGATGCTCGGACAGATGATGGAACCGGTGGAATTTCCGGAGTTCAGGGATTTAAACACCCTGCCAGATCATAGTTCCTGGGCAATGCAGGGTTGTGAAGGCAGAGAACCGCATAAGATAACCTCCTTCGATATTGATCCGATAAATCTGGAAAAAATGAATCTGGGATATCAAAAGAAATACAGAGAAATAGAAGCGAACGAGGTAAGATATGAAACCGAAATGATTGAAGATGCCGAATACCTTCTTGTTGGATATGGCACAATGGCGCGGATTCTTGGCACCGTTGTTAAGATGGCGCGGAACGAAGGCATCAAAGTTGGTCTTTTCAGGCCGATAACATTATGGCCCTTTCCATATAAAGAATTAGAATCTGCCGCTGAAGGGAAAAAGGCGCTCCTTACCGTCGAGATGTCCATGGGCCAGATGGTTGAAGATGTAAGATTGGCTATAAACGGAAAGATGCATGTTGATTTTTATGGACGAACTGGCGGTGTTGTCCCCACCCCTGAAGAAGTATTGCGGGAATTAAAAAAGATCGTTGAGAGGAGTGAATGAGATGGCGGCCAAGGCGATATTCAAAAAACCCCAGTCTCTTTCTGATAAGGAATTCACGTACTGCCCCGGGTGTCATCACGGAATTGTCCACAGGCTGGTTGCGGAAGTCATAGATGAACTTGGCATACAGGGTAAAACATTGATGGTAGCACCGGTAGGTTGTTCTGTTTTTGCATACACTTTCTTTGACGTTGATGGAACTGTTGCTGCCCATGGACGAGCCCCAGCAGTGGCCACCGGCATGAAGCGGGCAATGCCCGATAAAGTGGTTTTCACCTACCAGGGTGATGGAGATCTGGCCGCAATTGGAACCGCTGAAATAATCCACGCCGCCAATCGCGGGGAAAAGATCACGACGATTTTCATAAACAACGCCATATATGGGATGACAGGCGGGCAGATGGCTCCGACCACACTCTTAGGTATGAAAACAACAACATCACCCTATGGCAGAGAGGTGGACAGAGAAGGTTATCCAATACACGTCAGCGAGGTTTTGAAGGAGCTTTCAGGAGTAGCATACCTTGAGAGGGTAGCTGTCAGTTCACCAGCTGAAGTTAGAAAGGCCAAACAGGCTATAAAAAAGGCTTTTATGACCCAAATCAAGGGGCTTGGTTTTTCACTGGTCGAAGTTCTTTCAACCTGTCCAACCAACTGGGGACTCAGTCCAATCGAAGCCATTAACTGGCTAAACGAAAACATGAAAAAAGAGTATCCACTTGGTGTCTTCGTTGATAAGGTAGGTGAACTGAAATGAGCGAAAACATCTTGATAGCCGCTGGCTTTGGCGGACAGGGTGTAATGCTTCTCGGCCAGATACTGGCAACCGCAGCTATGTACGACAACAAACACAGCACCTGGCTCCCTTCATATGGTCCTGAAATGCGCGGTGGAACAGCCAACTGTACAGTAGTAATAAGTGACGAACTCATTGGTTCTCCCGTTACTGATTCTCCGGGAGAACTCATCATAATGAATATACCCTCGTTGTTGAAATTTGAACCAGCATTGAAGGAAGACGGGTTATTGATCCTCAATACATCTGTTGTGGATAGAGCACCTCAGAGAAAAGACGTTGAAGTCGTCAAAATAGATGCCAACAAGATAGCGGAAGAAATTGGCAATACAAAGATCTCAAACATGGTCATGCTTGGAGCCTATCTTGAAAAAACCGGCGCGGTAACCGTTGAAAGCGTAGAAAAAGCCCTCAGAAAGAAACTAACGGGGAAGAAAGCTGCACTCATTGAACTAAATCTAAAAGCCATTGAAGCCGGTATGAAATTAGCCAGAAAATAAAGCAACCAAAAAAGGGAGAGCTTGGCTCTCCTTTTTTATTTATCCATCGCCTTTTCTATTTCTTTTTGAAAATTCAGCAAAATCTCAGGTTCCTCATAGAAAGTCCAAATGTTATCAGAAGTTTTCAAAACTAAAAAATAATCCAGATGTTTGGGTTTGCCAATGCTTTTTATATTTCTAATGGGGATGAATAGGTCCCTCATTCTAGGCAAGTAAGGCGTGACATCAGAAATCACCTGGTGAACGGCTACCTCTTTCAGCTCTTTCAGCGATATAGACATTAGCGTTTCGCCTTCATAGGGCAATCTCAAACTGAAGTATAATTTCTCTCCCGTGATAATCGCGTGTGTAGAGCTCATCTGAAGCTTTTCCAGTTTGGATATTCTCCCATAGGTAAACATGAGCGTCTTGACCTTACGCCTGTTTTTACGGCCTTTCAAATTGACTTTTCTTATGAGTTTCTCGCGGGGCATTTCATCCATGAGCCCGAGAAAAATTGTTATGGTCGCAACAACCGTTCCAAAAAGATGGCCGATTTTTCCAATATTCAAAAATAACGCCACAGCTTCAAGGATCATGGGGAAAA
>QNAR01000019.1 GCA_003643975.1 Thermotogae bacterium
AAATGAACCAATGTTCCTCCTTTGGATTTTCCCCGCATCTTGCCTCTCTGCTGTTTTCTGTATTTTACTCTCTTGGGCATCAACATTACGAAATACCTCCCCTCTTGGGTTCAAGCTCAGTTCCTGATGTCGCCTTTGTATATCCAGACCTTGACACCGATTATACCCATTTTGGTCATGGCGGTAGTGTACCCGTAATCGATATCAGACCTCAATGTCTGGAGAGGAAGTCTCCCTTCAAGGTACCATTCAGTTCTGGCAATATCAGCACCATTAAGTCTACCGGAAACCATGATTTTAATGCCTTTGGCACCTTTTCTCATAGCAGTGAATATGGCGCGTTTCATGGCTCTCTTGTAGGAAGCTCTCTTTTCAATTCTTGCAGCAATATCTTCAGCTACCAGTATCGCATCTATCTCGGGTGTTTTGACTTCCTCTATGTTAAGTTGAAATTGCCGTGTGATCAATTTTTCGAGTTTTGCTCTCAGGGCTTTGACTTCTACGCCTTTTCTACCAATGATCACACCGGGCCTGGCACATTTTATTGTGATAGACACTTTACCGGTTTCCGGTCGTTCTATGTAAATATCAGAAACACCGGCTGCTCGATACCTCTTCTTAATAAAATCACGGATCTTAACATCTTCGATGAGATATTCTTTGTAGTTCTTTTCGTTGATCCAGCGAGCTTTCCAGTCCTTGGTTACACCAAGTCTGAAACCATAAGGATGTACTTTCTGACCCACTTAGTTGTCACCTCGCTCCTGAGGATTTGTAAGTTCCTTTTCCTTTTCGCGGTCTTTCACAGCGAGCCTGATGTGGCTGAACCTCTTCAAAAGAATGTCTGCCCTGCCTCTTCCGCGTGTCCAGAGCCTTTTCATTCTGGGACCATCTTCTACAACGGCCTCACTCACATAGAGGTTGTCAACATCGAGCCCGAAGTTATTCTCCGCATTCGCAACCGCAGACCTCAGAACTTTATAGACAAGTCTCGCGGCTTTCTTCGGGGAGAACTCAAGAATCTGAAAAGCTTCTCCCACATTTTTGCCCCTGATTGCGTTAACCACGTCACGGGCTTTTAGAGGGGAAATTCTCAAATACTTTGCAACTGCTCGTGCCTCTATTACGGGAGTGGAGGCTTTTGCTTCTTTTCGCTGTTTATGAAATACCGATCGTTTTGGTCTTGGTGTGTTTTCGGGCATTTTGAAATCCCTCCTCATTTAACTTGACCCTTTTTAGCTTTCTTATCAGCGTGTCCACCGAATCTTCGAGTAGGTGAAAACTCGCCGAGTCTATGACCAATCATATTCTCTGTGATATATACGGGAATATGCTTCATGCCATTGTAAACGGCAATAGTGTGACCGATCATCTCTGGAGTGATCATAGAAGCCCTGCTCCAGGTTTTGAGGGGCTTTTTTTCGCCCTTTTCGTTCATTTCTCTGATCTTTTTCATCAGTTTTGGGTGTACATATGGACCCTTTTTCTGAGATCTAGACATTCACTGCACCCCCTGTTTAAATTTGGTTCCTGCGTTTGACTATGAGTTTATCGGAAGGCTTCTTGCGTCTTCTGGTTTTGTAACCCTTTGCGGGCATTCCCCATGGACTCTGAGGAATATGACCTTTAGACTTGCCTTCGCCA
Organism: Thermotogae bacterium; assembly: GCA_003643975.1. Classification (GTDB taxonomy): domain Bacteria; phylum Thermotogota; class Thermotogae; order Petrotogales; family Kosmotogaceae; genus Kosmotoga_B. Next base: position 1,645 of record QNAR01000019.1, read on the forward strand.
CCACCCATAGGGTGATCTACGGGGTTCATGGTCATACCTCTAACGGTGGGTCTAACCCCAAGCCATCTCTTCCTTCCGGCTTTTCCATGCACCTCATTCGAATGCTCCTCATTTCCAACCATTCCAATAGTTGCCATGCACTTCACTATTACTTTGCGCAGTTCCCCGGAAGGCATTCTCAAAAGGGCGTATCTCCCCTCTTTTGCCATAAGCTGAGCGTAGGTTCCAGCTGATCTTGCAATCTGGCCACCTTTTCCGGGCTGAAATTCTATATTGTGAACGATAGTACCAACAGGAATGTTTTCAAGAGGAAGAGCATTGCCTGCGGTTATTTCGGCTTCAGGCCCATTCATAACGGTATCACCAACTTTAAGGCCTTTAGGCGCAAGAATATATCTCCTTTCGCCATCGGCGTAAACGAGCAATGCTATCCTTGCGGTTCTGTTGGGGTCATATTCAATGGCCTCAACCCTGGCCGGGATACCGAATTTATTTCTCCTGAAGTCGATAATCCTGTACATTCTCTTGTGGCCGCCACCTTGGTGTCTTACTGTAACACGCCCGTGGTGGTTTCGACCAGCCTTTTTCTTCAAGGGCTCTATCAAGGATTTTTCAGGTTCTACTTTTGTCACTTCGCTATAATCAGGCAGAAGGGAAAATCTTCTGCTGGGAGTAACCGGTTTAAATCTTCTAAGACCCATCTTCTACCACCTCACATCAGTGTTGGCCTTCGAGTTCTTTGATGCGATAGCCTTCAACAAGGGTTACTATGGCCTTTCTCCAGGAACGGGTTCTTCCTTCGAGTACCCCTCTTCTCTTAGGCTTACCTTTAACATTGAGCAAGTTGACTTTTTCAACCTTGACGTTGAAAATCTTTTCAATAGCTTCTCTCACATTATATTTTGTAGCGCTTCGATGCACTTCGAAAACATATTTATTGTTTTCGCCGGCCATTACTGATTTTTCCGTTACTATCGGCCTGATTAAAATATCATTGAGAGTGAGTTTGGGATTAGCCATTACCCGAGCACCTCCTCGATCTTGCGGACAAGATCGACCGTTAATACCAACTTCTCATGGTTGAGAATATCGTAAACGTTGAGACCATCTATGTTAGTCGATCTACCGTTTCCGGGATTGTCAGCTATGATTACCTTAACCTCGGGAATATTCTTCCCGGAGAGTTTTACATTCTTGTATTCTTCTCTTTTCCACGGAAGGACAAAGAGTGCTTTCGTGCCCTTTTCAAGTCCGAGGCTTGAAATAACGTTCTTGATTTCCTTAGTTCTCGGGGTCTCAAACTTGAGATCGTTAAGCACGATTAAATTGCCTTCCTGATGTCTGAGACTGAGCGCGTACTTCAACGCCAATTTCTTCATCTTTTTATTGAGCTTTTTTGACCAATCTTTTGGTTTTGGGCCGTGGATAACTCCACCATGTCTCCATAAGGGGTTTCTTGAAGAGCCTGTTCTTGCCCTGCCTGTGTGCTTCTGAACCCATGGTTTTCTTCCACCGCCAGAAACCTCTGCCCTCGTCTTTGTAGATGCAGTACCTGCTCTTCTTGAAGACAGCTGCATATCCACATAACGATGCATCAGGTCAATTTTCTTTTTGTCGCTTAAAACATCATGCCCAAAAATCTCATCTTTAAGTTCAACGGTTCCTACGCTTTTTCCACTAACATCTAGGACGTTCAACTGGGCCATAAATACTCCTCCTTCCAAGCATCATCTTCGGGGCTTCTTCGCGCTCTTTATGATAACGAGCCCGCCCCTCGCTCCTGGGACTGCGCCGTGCACGGCGATGATTCCATTCTCTGCATCGACTTTAATAACTTCCAGATTCTGAACTGTAACTCTCTCGTTGCCATAACGGCCCGGCATTTTCTTACCTTTCCAGATTTTTGCAGGCTCAGTATGATTACCCACAGAGCCTAATTCCCTGTGAAACTTAGAACCATGAGAAGCTTCACCACCGCGGAAGTTCCATCTCTTCATAGCACCGGTAAATCCTCTACCTTTGGTCCAACCTGTAACATCCACAGTCTCACCCTCGGCGAATATACCAGCATCGATGACATCACCAACATTGTACTCATCAGGGTTGTTGATTCTGATTTCCCTCAATACACGATGGGGCTTTACATTAGCCGCTTCGAACTTCTTCAGGAGAGGTTTGGTCAAGAGTTTCTCAGCCCTCTTTTGTGGAAGTTCTTCAAAACCAAGCTGGATTGCATCATATTCACCAGCAGCGGCAGTTTTCTTCTGAATGACCGTGCAGGGACCGGCCTTTATGACTGTTACTCCAAGTGCTTTTCCATCCCTGTAAATTGTGGTCATTCCAAGTTTTCTGCCAATTATACCCTTCATATCTACACCTCCGAAAGTGATTACAATTTAATCTCTACATCTACACCGGCGGGAAGATCGATTTTCATCAGGGAATCGATGGTCTTCGGTGTAGGATCTACGATCTCTATAAGTCTTTTGTGAACGAGTTTTTCAAATTGTTCTCTAGCGTCTTTGTATACATGTGGTGCCGTAATAACAGTGTACAATGTTCTTTCCGTCGGCAACGGCACAGGTCCAGAGACCTTGGCGCTCGTGAGCTTAACGGCCTCTACAATCTTTTTGGCCGACATATCCAAGAGTCTGTGGTCATAAGCCTTTAAGCGGATCCTGATCTTTTGTTTGGCCATGCCTCCAAGTTCCCTCCTTCTAATAATGGAAAGGAGAGGGGAATACCCCTCCCCGCACTCTTACTCGATGATTTCGCTGACGACACCAGCGCCAACTGTTCTTCCGCCTTCACGGACGGCAAATCTCATACCCTTTTCAATGGCAACCGGGTAAATGAGTTCAACAGTCATAACAACGTTGTCACCAGGGATAACCATTTCAACGCCTTCAGGAAGATCTACAAGTTCACCAGTAACGTCGGCTGTTCTAATATAGAACTGGGGTCTGTAACCCTTTGTGAATGGCGTATGTCTTCCGCCTTCTTCCTTCTTCAAAACGTAAATGTTGGCCTTGAACTTCTTATGAGGTGTAATTGAACCAGGCTTTGCAAGAACCTGCCCTCTCTTGACCTCGTCCTTGCCAACGCCTCTAAGGAGACAACCAACGTTGTCGCCCGCGACACCTTCGTCAAGAAGTTTGCGGAACATTTCGACGCCGGTTACAACCGTCTTTCTGACATCATATGAGAGACCTATGATTTCAACTTCTTCACCAACACGGATAATGCCACGTTCGACTCTACCGGTAACGACGGTTCCTCTTCCAGTGATTGAGAAGATGTCTTCAATAGGCATAAGGAAGGGTTTGTCGGTATCTCTTTCGGGATCAGGTACGTAGCTATCAACGGCATCCATGAGCTCGTAAATTTTCTGTACCCAGGGGTCATTAGGATCATCGGCTTCAAGAGCCATGAGAGCAGATCCCTTGACAACAGGAACTTCATCTCCAGGGAATTCGTAATTGCTCAGAAGCTCTCTAACTTCTTCTTCAACGAGTTCGACGTGTTCTTCATCGTCAACCATATCAACTTTGTTGATAAAAACAACCATGGCAGGAACGTTAACCTGTCTTGCGAGAAGAACGTGTTCCCTTGTCTGAGGCATGACACCATCAGTAGCAGCTACTACAAGAATAGCTCCGTCCATCTGGGCAGCACCGGTGATCATGTTCTTAATGTAGTCAGCATGTCCCGGACAATCAATGTGAGCATAATGTCTCTTTTCTGTCTGGTATTCGACATGTGTAACATTAATGGTGATACCTCTTGCCTTTTCTTCAGGGGCTTTGTCAATAGCGTCAAAAGGTGTAAAATCGGCAAATCCTTTTTTGGCAAGAGCCTTTGTGATAGCTGCTGTTAATGTCGTTTTACCGTGGTCAATATGACCAATAGTACCGATGTTAAGATGGGGCTTTGTTCGTTCAAACTTTTCTTTTGCCATTTCTGTCCCTCCTCCATTACAATGAGTGGTGTAATTTATGAACCAAGGATTTTTTCCACGATTTTCTCAGGTACTTCCGCATAATGCGAAAATTGTATAACATGCGTGGCCCGTCCCTGAGACAGGGACCTAACCACAGTAGCATAGCCGAAGAGTTCAGATAATGGAACATGAGCTTTTACAATCCTCAAACCTGCTTTGTTCTCAAAGCCTTCGATGCGGGCTCTCCTTGAGTTCAAATCAGCTATAAGATCGCCGAGATACTCTTCAGGGCTGGTGAGTTCAACAACCATGATGGGTTCCATCAACACAGGATTTGCTCTTCGACACGCTTCCCTAAAAGCCATGGATGAAGCGATTTTGAAAGCCATTTCAGATGAGTCAACTTCGTGATATGAACCATCGAGCAAGGAAACTTTCAGATTTACCATGGGATAACCCGCGAGAACGCCAGACATAGCGGCTTCTTTTGCGCCTGCTTCAATGGCGGTAATAAATTCTTTCGGGATAACACCGCCAGCGGTTTTGTCCTCAAATGCAAAATGTTCCTTACAAGGTTCGACTTTGAGAACCACATGTCCATATTGGCCTCTACCACCAGATTGTCTGATGTATTTGCCTTCTGCTTTGGATTCTTCTGTGATAGTCTCCCTATAAGAGACCTGTGGATGTCCAACCCTAAGATTGACGTTGAACTCTCTTTTTATACGTTCTACGACGACCTCAAGATGAAGCTCACCCATACCAGACAAAATCGTTTCATTGGTTTCAGGGTCAACAAAGGTTTTTAGCGATGGATCTTCCTCGGTTAACGCCTGCAAAGCCTTCGATAACTTTGGAAGATCGTTCTTGCTGGCCACTTCTACTGCAATCGAAATAACGGGTTCTGGAAATTCAATCTTCTCCAACAGCACTTTTCTGGCACTGTCCGCAACGATGGTCTCACCAGTCATCGTGTTTTTCATACCAACCATTGCAACGATATCGCCAGCTCTAATGTAATCCACTTCTTCTCTCTGATTGGCATGCATGAACAACAGCCTGGAAACGCGCTCTTTAATACCTTTATTGCAGTTCAAAACATAATTGCCTTTACTAAGAGAACCAGAATAAACCCTGACAAAGGTTACTTTACCAACGTGGGGATCAACCATGATCTTAAAAGCCATAGCGACAAATGAGGCATTTTCATCAGGCGCTATATCCACCTCTTCCTGAGTATCCGGGTCAATACCTTTAACTGGAGGCAGATTTATCGGTGCTGGCAAGTAATCCACTATGGCATCAAGAAGGGGTTGAACCCCTCTGTTTTTGAATGCCGAGCCACACAATACCGGCACAATTTCATTAGCAAGAGTTCCTACCCGAATTGCCGCTTTGAGCCTGTGCTCAGGCACTTCTTCGCCACCGAGGTACAATTCCATTATTTCTTCATCGAATTCTGCCACATGGGTTATGAGGTCTTCCCGGGATTCTTCCGCTTTTTCGACAAGTTCAGCTGGTATTTCTTCATAACCGTATTCTGTACCTTCAGGGTTATACCATTTAATCGCTTTCATTTTGACCAGGTCAATAACGCCATCAAATTCACTTTCCGCCCCTATGGGTATCTGAAGGGGAACGGGGTTTGCAAAAAGCCTGTCAACCATACTTTGAACAGCAGCATCAAAATCTGCCCCGATTTTGTCCATCTTATTGATGAAGGCAATTCTCGGAACGCGGTATTTATCTGCTTGACGCCAAACTGTTTCTGACTGAGGCTCGACCCCGGCTTGAGCATCGAAAACAGCGATAGCACCATCAAGAACTCTTAGAGATCTTTCCACTTCAACGGTAAAGTCAACGTGGCCGGGTGTATCAATAATATTTATTCTGTAATCTCGCCAAAAACACGTCGTAGCAGCAGATGTTATGGTAATGCCACGTTCTTTTTCCTGATCCATCCAGTCCATAGTGGCTGTACCATCGTCTACATTTCCGATTTTATATTTTTTTCCGGTATAAAAGAGTATTCTCTCTGTTGTCGTGGTTTTTCCGGCATCAATATGCGCCATAATGCCGATATTCCTCACGGCATCTAACCTGGTACGCCTTTCTTTCACAATTTACCTCCTAAAGCGGTTACCATCTAAAGTGAGCATATGCTTTACCCGCTTCGGCCATTCTATGCACGTCTTCTCTCTTCTTCACAGCAGACCCGGTACCATTATAAGCATCTATCAGTTCCATGGCGAGCTTCTCGCTTAAAGGCTTCCCCTTCTTCGATCTGGAAGCGTTGACAATCCAGCGAAGCGCAAGAGAAATTGCTCTATGTTCAGGTACTTCAAATGGAATCTGGTAAGTTGCTCCTCCTACACGTCTCGGTCGAACTTCAAGAAGAGGCCTGACGTTGTTAATTGCTTTTTTGAAAGCCTCCATCGGGGGCTGCTTTGTCCTTTCGGAAAGGAGCTCAATAGCATCATAAACTATTTTTTCGGCTTTGCTCTTCTTTCCATCGATCATAATCCTGTTTATCAATTTCGTCACAAGGATGTCATTGTAAACCGGATCAGGAGCGATCTCTCTTTTTACTGCTCTTCTTCTCCTCATTCAAGGCTACCTCCCTTACTTTTTCGGCCTTTTGGCACCATATCTACTTCTGGACTGTTTCCTGTTGGCTACTCCTTCAGAGTCCAGTGTGCCTCTAATTATCTTGTATCTCACACCGGGAAGGTCTTTTACCCTTCCTCCTCTGACAAGCACGACCGAATGTTCCTGAAGGTTGTGCCCTTCGCCAGGGATATAGGCGGTAACCTCTGTCCCGTTTGAAAGCCTTACCCTCGCAATTTTACGAAGGGCGGAGTTAGGCTTTTTCGGGGTCATCGTGGAAACCCTTACGCAAACACCGCGTTTCTGGGGATTGTTCTCCAGAGCGGGTGATTTTGACTTCTTTTTCACACTCTTTCTGGCGTGTCGTACTAACTGATTAATGGTGGGCATTAGCTTATAATCCGCCTCCTTTCGACAGTATACCAAAGCCTATTTTACAATGCGGTTCTTACCCTGTCAATCTGAAGCCACAGTTAGCCGGGAGACTTTAATAAAATTTACAGGATATTTACTTTCGGAAGAGGGATAGAAGTTGAAGTAACCCCGATTTGTCGTTCAGATCCCCTTTTTTGTAGGATTCGTCGAGCTTTTGAAGTTCAACAAGCGATTTCCTGAGTTCTTTCGGACTGTAAAGCGCCACCAGATTGGTTCCACCAACTGTACCCGAAAAAGCAAAGCCAGTGAATTTTGCGATTCTTCCGGCTTTGATGCCTGTTATTTTTTCGAGTTTCAGAATGGATTTCCAGTTTCCTGATATGTCGCTGCTAGATGAAAACGCTTCTTTTATAAGTCCCAATTCAAAGAGGAGTTTACTCAGTGAAGAAAGGAGTTGCGGAAACACAACGCCACTTTTTTCTATCTTTCCAATCACAACGCTGCTATTGACATTCTTCAGTATATCCGTGGCTATTTCCTCGGACGTGGTGGCATTCATGATATAACAATAATATTCAACATCCTTTAGCGTGATCTTTCTATTGAGAGCTTTCAACTTTTTTAACTCTGAAAAAAGTATCCATTCCTTTCCACCAAACAGTTCAAACATCTTTTCCACAGCGCTTTTTTCGACATCCACCCCGAGTTTCAGAGCCAGTTCGCTTATGAATCTTTCCCATCCTTTTTTGTCCCAGGATTTTGGGAGTTTGAAGTTCACTTTTTCTGATTCTTCCAGTGCTTCATCCTCTACAAAAAAAGAAAGAGTTGCACCCATTTTTTTTATGAGAGTTACAGCTGCGGTTTTTTCTTGCTTGTTCCAGTTTCTGAACTTTTTCAACCATACTCCGTCGTTTTCAGCAAACATCAGAGAACTCGTTACAGTTCTTTCGAGTTTTGCAAACCGATCAGAGTCATCTGGAAAAATAATTGTCGGACAACTTACCTTGCTCTTTACAAACAACTCTTTGAGTAACTCAGAGTCCCCCAGCAAAGAATATATCATTTCTCTTCCTCCGTGGAAAGCCAGACTTCCATTTCTTCTTCCAAAGGTGTTCCCGCTTCTGGCTGCTGCTTGACAACCCGGCCAGTTCCATGAATTACAACCCGCTCGATTCCAAGTAGCTTCTTGATTTCGTACACATCATGTAAAGTATACCCCATCAGATCGGGTGTTTTCCAGTCGTAGATCTCACGTTTGAATTCTGAAGGTTCTGCTTCAATCCCATAGAGGTTCTTTACAATTTCTGCGAAGATAGGTCCTGCAACTGTTCCTCCGTAAAATTCGCCGGCTCTGGGATTATCTATCATGATAAGCAATGAGTATTGAGGAGACTCTACCGGGAAAAAGCCCCAAAATAAGGAATAATAATCACTATGGCTATACCCCGACTCACCGGCTTTTTGCGCTGTGCCTGTTTTGCCCCCAATTCTTATGCCTTTGACCTGTGCCCTGGTACCAGTGCCACTTGCAACAACAGATTCCAGAACGGGAATCATCGTTTCTACAAGTTTTTTTGAAAATAATCTTGATTCAATCTTTGGAGGAACCTCTATTACCCTGGTAGCGTCTGCAGTGGCTTTTACAAATGAAGGAACGAGAAGATTTCCATCCGCTGCGTATGTGTTGAGGGCTCTAAGCAGCTGAAAAGCAGTAACCCCTATTCCCTGCCCGATTGCAAATTGAAACGGAGAAATTAGCGACCAGTCAGAAGGCTTTTGGAAGAGCCCATTTATCTCGCCATAGAGATCCACCCCGGTTTTCCGGCCAAAACCTGCTTCTATGAGTTTTTCATAAAATTCGGATTTTCCTATGTTGCTAAGCACAGCGCTTGCAACTTGCGTAGTGGCAACATTGCAAGAATTTCTAATTGCATCTCTAAAAGTTTCAATGCCATGTTTTTCACCTTCGGTATCCCTAATGTATATGTCAAGGCCCTTCACTGGTTGAATTATACCTTCGCAGAGAAAAGTGGAATCCTCGGTTATCGACAATGTTTCAAGAGCGATGCCATAGATGATAGGTTTAATCGTTGATCCAGGTTCAAAAATGCCCATGAGTCCGACATCCCAGTCATAGGTGTTTGCATAGGCGAGAATTTTCCCGGTTTTGCTCTCCATGAGCACGGCTATACCACCATCTGCTTTGTTTTTTTTGACCCCTTTTTCGAGAATTTCGTAAACCATTTTCTGCAAATCGAGATTTATCGAAAGATAAACATCATTTCCATTTTCCGGTTTAGTTTTCAATGTGCCTGAAAGCGTTTTTCTAACAAAACCATCTTTTTTTCCATGCAAAACATTGTCATAGATCTTCTCTATGCCGCTGAGAGGCTTTCCGCTTGCATCAAGGCTTCCAACAATTTTATCGAGTCCGTATTCTTTCAGCGACAGTCGTTCCGTATTTAACTCAATTGAAATGTATTTCCTGATTGCAGGAGTGATTTTCCGAAGCATTTCATCGAGATTCTCGGACTTACCGAGCAACATGAAATACGAATTTGAGGTAAGCTTGCTCAATACTTCTTCTTTTGGGATTTCGAAGTAATAATTGATGTTTTTCAAAAGCAGCTCTAACTCATCTTCAGAAGCGTTCCTTCTGACAAAATCAAGATCAAGCCATGCTTCATAAAGCAGAGAATCATAGGCAAGAAGCCTGCCTTTGGCATCATAAATCGAGCCTCTATGAGCAGGTATTCTGGTCATTTGAGTAACAACCGGAACCTTAAGGTCCGCAAAAACTGCGTAATAGACAACCCTTCCGCTAAATATAGTGGTGATTAAGACTAGCAGTATGAATAGTGTTGAAACACGTCCTGTTAGTTTGCTTATTCGGGTTGCACCTCACTTATTTACTTTTCCGCTCTCACCCCAACCACAGTCTCCAGATATGAAATTTCCCTCGCCATATCGTCGAGTTTTGATTCCATAACTGTTATTTTGGCCGCTTTTTCAATGGCCATCTCATTGTAAATATCTGCTTTGTTACCAAAATGAAGAGGTAAAACTATGGAGACCGTAGTAGCAAGAAAGATGATAATAATCTGAAGCACGGTAACAAAAGGCCATACACCGCTCTGGGTGAGAACCATATCGCGGGTTTCTACCTTTGTTGCCCTCCGCTTCGCTATAATGGATTGCACGAGACGTTCCTCCCTTCAGATCCGCTCCGCTGCCCTCAATTTCGCACTTCTCGCTCGAGGATTTTCTCTTACTTCACTTTCAGACGGTGTTATTGGTTTCTTCGTCAAGATCTTCAACTCAAGGTCCTTTTTCTCCCTAAACGCAATTTTAACCGTCCTATCCTCTAACGAATGAAAGGTGATCGCAACCACTCTTCCACCGGGGTTGAGATATTCAGGAATCTTTAAAAGAGTGTTCCTAATGACCTCCAGCTCTTTGTTGACCTCAATTCTCAAAGCTTGAAATGTTTTTGTCGCAAAATGCCTTTTTCTTCGGTGGCGTTCCTCAGGCGGTAAGGCTGAGCGAATAGCCTCAACTAATTCGAAGGTTGTTTGGATGGGTCTCCGCTTCGCTATGTTCCGGGCTATCCGCCTGGAAAAACGCTTTTCATCACCATACTCGAAAATAACTCTTGCAAGTTCCTGTTCCGAGTACTTGTTTACCACATCCGCTGCTTTGATAGGATTGTCAAGATTCATTCGCATGTCAAGGGGCTCGTCTACTTCGTAGCTAAATCCTCTTCCTTTTGCTTTGAGCTGGTAGGTAGAAACGCCAAGATCGAGCAAAAAACCATCGACCCTGTCAATACCCAATGATTCCAGAACAATGTCGAAATTCAGATAAGAAACATTAAACAAATGTACGTTTCCCTGAATATCCCGTAATTTCCGCTCCGCTAATGCTAAAACCTCAGCGTCCACATCCAAACCAATAACGGTGGATTTTGCCGAGGTTGCTTCAATAATAGCTCTCGTGTGCCCACCTTCACCCAACGTACAATCCACGTAAACGCCATTATCCTTTGTAAGCAAATAATGGAGCGCTTCGTGAACCATCACGCTCCGGTGGGACTCATGGTACTCTCTTGGCAATGTCATTCACTCCGCTCGTATAAAATATTATCACTTTTTACCCGGCAATGTCAAATTTTGTTTAAGAATTTTTTTGACTTCTAAAAACTTCATCAAAAGGCGATTTCAGGATTAGGAATATTAGTCGTCGCTTTTTTCTACTGCGGCAAAGAAAAGCAATTCCTTTTCGATAAAAGTATCGAGTTCTCCATCCATAACAGCCTGAATGTCCCCGGTCTCATGTAAAGTTCTATGATCTTTCACCATGGTATAGGGTTGGAAAACGTACGATCTTATCTGACTTCCCCAGGCAATTTCTTTCTGCTCACCAAGCAATTTCATTTTCTTTTTTCTTTTCTTCTCGAGTTCGAGCTCGAACAGTTTTGCCTTTAAAATCTTCATAGCAGTTGCTTTGTTTTGATGTTGTGAACGCTCATTTTGGCAGGTTACAACGATTCCCGTGGGAAGGTGAGTTATTCTCACGGCGGATTCTGTTCGGTTAACATGTTGTCCACCCGCGCCACCAGCCCTATATGTATCAATGCGCAATTCATCTGGTTGTATTTCTATTTCCACATCATCTTCCA
>QNAR01000020.1 GCA_003643975.1 Thermotogae bacterium
CATTCACCGGTTACTGGGGTGGTGAAAGAAATCACAAAAGTTTATCATCCTGTCCTCGGTAAGCCAGACAACGCTATCGTTATAGAACGACAGGGTGAAGATAGCTGGCAGCTGCTTGAACCCCAAAAACCTTATGAAAAGTTTGAACCGCAAGAAATCATCGAAAGGATTAAAGAAGCCGGTATTGTGGGGCTTGGAGGTGCCATGTTTCCCACAAACGTGAAATTAACACCGCCCAAAGAAAAGAAAATCGATCTTCTTATAATCAACGGGGCGGAGTGTGAACCATATCTCACAGTAGATTACCGTTTGATGCTTGAAAAATCGAAAGAATTGGTTCGGGGAATACGCGCTTTGATGAAAGCACTTGGCGTTACAAAGGCGATAATTGGTATTGAAAACAACAAGCCCAAGGCTATCGATGAAATGAAAAGGGTATCAAAAGGCACCGGAATAGAAGTGGCAACATTAAAAACGAAATACCCCCAGGGTGCTGAGAAACAGTTGATTTATGCCATAACAAAGCGCATTATTCCTTCAGGCGGACTACCTATGGATGTTGGAGTTGTTGTCCAAAACGTAGGGACAGCCTATGCTGTCTATGAAGCGCTTGAAGAAGGAAAACCCCTTGTGGAAAGAGCGGTGAGCATAACCGGGGAGGCTGTTCAAGAACCTGTAAACGTTATAGCTCGAATAGGAACCCTGGCAAGTGAGCTCATAAAACTCGCAGGCGGCATAAGAGAGGAAGAAGTTGACCGAGTTGTATTTGGTGGTCCTATGATGGGTATAGCTGTCCCGCGTGTTGATATTCCCATAGTCAAAGGAACTTCTGGAATCACCGTAATGCCAAAAGAAGTTATTCCCCCAAAAGAGAGTTATCCCTGCATCAGGTGCGGTAGCTGTTTCATGGCATGCCCCATGAACTTGCAGCCTTTTGCCTTAAACCTTTATGCCACTAACAGACTTTATGACAAAGCTGTTGAAATCGGTCTTATGGATTGTATTGAATGTGGCAGTTGTTCATACATCTGCCCTGCAAACATCGATCTCGTCAAAAACATCAAGCTAGCTAAAAAAGTTTACAGGACCCTCAAAGGAGGGAAAAGATGATGAAACTGACTGTAGTAGCTGCTCCTCATTTGAGATCAAAAGATAATGTTAGGAAGGTAATGATAGATGTTTTAATTGCTCTTATTCCCGCATCTGTTGCCGCTGTGGTCCTGTTTGGAATGCAAGCGCTTTTACTGATTGTTGTTTCAATGGTATCAGCAGAGCTAATCGAGCTCTTCATAATGAGGGTACTCAGAGAAAAGAAAGATTTCAAACCGGATTTCAGCGCTTCAGTGACCGGTTTACTTCTTGCCCTTAATCTCTCCCTGGCAGTCAGTTGGTGGCAGGCAGTAATCGGTGCTGTCGTCGCTATCGGTATTGCCAAGCATGTATTTGGGGGACTTGGAAAAAATTTCTGGAACCCGGCTCTCATAGGTCGTGTTTTTCTTTTAATGTCGTTTCCCGTTCAAATGACTACATGGTTCAAGCCCTTTGATCTTGAAACTACTGCTACACCCATGGCAATACTCAAAGAAGGTGGGGGTTCGCTACCATCTTTGAAAGACATGTTTATTGGTACAATTCCGGGATCATTAGGAGAGGTCAGTGCCCTGCTGTTACTAATAGGGTTTGTGTATTTAGTATTGAGAGGTCGTATTAAGCTGCTTATCCCTCTCAGTTATGTAGGCAGCGTTGCGTTGATTTCGTGGATTTTTTATACTGTGAATTCAAGCTATGGAAGTCCTCTTTACCATATTCTTGGCGGTGGTCTAATGCTTGGTGCGCTTTTCATGGCCACTGATATGGTCACCAGCCCTATGTCTCCCCTTGGGCAACTCATTTTTGGAACAGGCTGTGGTTTTATAACAATGATCATAAGGTATTTTGGCGGATATCCTGAAGGTGTTTCTTTCTCCATTTTGATTATGAATTCCTTCGTGCCATTGATCGATATGGCAACAAGGCCCAGAAGGTTTGGAGAGGTGAGGGGCAATGCGTGAATTTTTGAAAACAGGACTTGTATTGATGATTATCACGACTATTGCAGGTTTGGGACTGGCATTGGTTTACAACCTCGTCAAAGAACCTATTGAAAAAGCCGAACTCGCCGCCAAAATAGATGCTATACGTTTTGTGCTAACAGATTCAGTTACAGGAAATTTGCTCGTTCCAGAAACCGAAATCCCTGAAGATGGAAAAGCATTGGCAAAATACGAATGGACTCCCATGCCATCTGAGGAAGGTATCATGTACTCTTCAACTACCTGGAAAGGGAAGGTTCAGTCGCCAGCTTATATCTTCGAAACTAAAGACGGAAAAAAGGTTTATGTCTTAACTGGCCAGGCGGTTGGTTACGGTGGAAATGTTGTCAGCGTAGCAGCCTTTCTTACCACTCCTCAAGGACTCAAACTTAATGCAATAAAGGTTATGGAGTATTCGCAAGAAACCCCGGGGCTGGGTGCTAATATTGCCCGTGATGATATCCAAAAGCGTTTTTACCCCATAGCCTCGGAAGGACTAGAAAAGGGGCTCAAAGTCAATAAAGACGCTGGGATTATTGTCCCTTCAAATGAACTTCAACGTGCAAGGGACACTGAGGGAGTAGTTCAAACGAGTGATGTAATGACAGGCGCTACTATAACTCCCCGTGCGGTAGTCAATTCTATAAACACTATGTACGAGTTTTTGAAAAAGGCAGGTGTTAAATAATGGCCGCCGGTAATGTCAAGACTTTCACAAATGGTTTTATCGCGCAGAATCCAACTTTTGTTCAAGTTCTTGGTATGTGTCCCACGCTGGCTACGACCACAAGTGCAGCAAATGGTTTGGGCATGGGTCTGGCTACAACGAGCGTACTCGTCATGTCAAATGTTGTAGTATCTTTGGTAAGAAAATTCATCCCGGACAAAGTGAGAATACCAGCATATATAGTTATTATTGCTTCCTTCGTAACCATAGTGGATTTGCTGATGCATGGTTTCACATACGAACTCTGGAAAACTCTGGGGCTTTTTATCCCCCTTATCGTTGTCAACTGTATCATACTGGGCCGCGCAGAATCTTTTGCTTCTAAAAACGGAGTGAGGGCGTCATTCCTCGATGGCCTTGGCATGGGACTCGGTTTTACCGGCTCGTTGGTTCTTCTTGGCAGTGTACGGGAATTTTTAGGTAATGGAAGCATCTTCGGATTGCATCTTTCCAACATGAAGATGTTTGCGATGATTCTCCCACCGGGAGCGTACATAGCCCTTGGAGTACTTGCCGGTATGTTTAATTTTATAGGTATAAAGAAAGCAAAAGCGGCAAAGGCTAAAGCCGCAAAATGAGGGGGAGATCTGAATGTCTGTAGGTACAAGACTCTTTTTCATATTTCTTTCGGCATTGCTAGTAAACAACTTTGTGCTTTCCCGATTTCTTGGTATATGCCCCTTTCTTGGGGTCTCAAAAAAGGTGGATACAGCCGTAGGTATGAGCTTAGCGGTCATTTTTGTTATGGTTATGGCTTCCATAATTACCTGGCTGTTGAATCTATTGCTGGTAGCAATGGGTTTGCCATTCTTAACGACTATCGTGTTTATACTCATAATTGCTGTTCTTGTCCAATTTGTAGAGATTGTCCTCAAAAAAACTAGTCCCGGTTTGTATGAAGCACTGGGAATATTCCTGCCCCTTATAACTACCAACTGTGCTATCCTCGGTCTCGCATTGTTGAATGTGCAGCAGGAGTTCAGCCTTATTGAAACCATTGTTCATGCCGCTGGTGCTGGCCTTGGCTTTGGTCTCGCTCTTGTGATCTTCTCAACAATTAGAGAGAAAATGGAACTGTACGAAATCCCGGAATCTTTTAAAGGAACAGCCAGTGCATTGGTTTCAGCAGGGCTTTTATCCATGGCCTTTATGGGATTTCAGGGCCTTGTGAAATTGTGAGGTGAAAACTGTGATAATCGTATATTCAACGATACTCTTGGGAATATTAGGGCTTACTTCAGGTTTATTTCTCGCTTTTGCAGCCTCAAAATTCGCTGTAAAAGAAGATCCCCGGGTTAAACTGGTCGAGGCTGCTCTTCCAGGAATTAACTGTGGTGCCTGTGGATTTCCCGGTTGTTCCGGTTTTGCCAAAGCCTATGCAGATGGAAAAGTGCCAAAGGAAGGTTGTATTCCTGGCAGGCGCTCCGGTGTACCTGAAAAACTTGAAGCCATAACCAAAACTTCACAAGAAAAAATTCTCGCGATTTGGAAAGAAAGTGGTGAGGATGCCGAAAAGGCACTTCAAAAACTCCTATCTGCCACAGGAGCACCACCGAAACCTGTTCCTAAGAAACCCGTTCGTCCAAGCCCTGATGAGGTTGCAAAATACAAAGGCATGTTGAAAGATAATGAATTAGCCAGCCTTATATATGGGGCTTTACCAAATATTGACTGTGGTTTGTGCGGCCATCCCGGCTGCGCTGCTTTTGCTTTGAAATTGGCGGCAAGTGAAGAAAAACCAGAAAAATGCGTTCCGGGAATGCGTCAAAATGTCCCGGAAAAAGTAGCAAAGATTAAAAAGATGTCCTCCAATGAAATAAAGAAAATGCTTGAAGAAACAGCTGGAGACCCAAAGAAGATCAAAGAGAAACTTGGTGGTTAACATTGAAAAGACTGGCGATTATCGGTTCAACTGGCTCAATAGGCAGGCAAACTCTTGAGGTTGTTAAGGATTTAAAAAATCACAAAGTTGTGGCCCTTTCCTGCGGCCACAACTTTTCACTTTTCAGAAAACAGTTATTGGAATATAAACCTGACTATGCTGCTGCTATCAGGAAAACAGAAGAACTAGAAAGAGATTTTCCAGAGATAACCTTTTTTTCCGGTGCTGAAGGAATTGAAGAGATGCTGGAAGCCGCCACGCCTGACGTAGTAGTGAATGGCGCTTCAGGAGCTATTGGCCTGCGATACAGTCTTAAAGCACTGGAGGTTTCCAGGCGACTTTGCCTTGCCAATAAAGAATCTTTAGTATGTGGTGGAAAGCTCCTCATAAAAAGGGCAGTGGAAAAAGGTGCTGAACTCATTCCCGTTGACAGCGAGCATAGTGCTATATTCCAATTAATGCGTGGAAAAGACAAACCCGAAAAGATATTTATCACCGCTTCAGGCGGCGCATTGCGGGATTATTCAATAGAAAAAATGTACAATGCTTCACTGAAAGAAGTGCTTAGGCATCCAACCTGGTCCATGGGAAATCGCATTACAATAGATAGCGCTACAATGGTTAACAAAGGACTTGAAGTTATAGAGGCCCATTACCTTTTCGAATATGATGAAGAAGATATTCTAACATACATATGCAAAAACAGCTTGATACATGGCGGAGTAATATATAGTGATGGTGTAATTAAAATGCATCTGGGAAAGCCCGATATGAAAATCCCCATAGCCTACGCTCTTAGTTATCCAAAAAGAGGATATCATTCTGATTATATGAACATTGTTGAAATGTCCCTTATGCTGGAAGAAATAGATTATCGTAAGTATCCTGCTCTTGAACTCGCAAGGGAAATAACAGGCATATCTTCCAAGCAAATTGCATACAACGCTGCTGATGAAATTGCAGTCAAATATTTTGAAAAGGGAGCGATTCATTTCGGAGAAATCTTTAAATTGATCAAGAGAGTCGTTGAGCTTATACCCGAAACGGATCCACGTGATTTCGATGAAATTGTTGAAATAGACAGATATTCCAGAGAACTTGCAGAAAAGGAGGTCGCAAAACTGTGATTGCCCTCTACTTTATCGTGATATTTACAGGTGTTGTAGTTGCACATGAACTGGGGCACTATCTCTTTGCTAAACTCTTTGGCGTTAAAGTCTTGGAGTTTGCCATTGGCTTTGGTCCAAAGCTTTTCTCAATAAAAGGGAAAGAAACCACTTTTAGCATAAAGTTGATTCCGCTGGGCGGGTATGTGAGAATGGCTGGCGAAGATCTTGAAAGTCTTGAGAAAGATGCTGAAAGTGTGCCTAAAGAACAGCTTTTCAATTCCAAACCTTCCTGGCAACGCTTTCTCATTGCCTTTTCAGGGCCTTTGTTTTCCATACTGGCTGGATTTCTAATTTTTGCAATAGCTGGTGCCATATGGGGTTTCCCTGAGGTAATTGTAGAAAGGGTTCAGCCCAATTCACCTGCCTATTATGCCGGTCTTCAAAGCGGAGACAGGATAGTCTCCGTTGATGGAAAAACTCTCATTGAAAGTTCAGTGCTTTCGAGAAAAATAAAAAACGGGAAAGAATTGAATATTGTTGTCGAGAGAAATGGCAATCCTGTGGAACTTAACATAAAACCGCAACTATTGCCCGAAAGCGCTGTGTTCGTGCTGGAAGATGTGACCGGGAGTCCCGGCAACAAATTGCTTAAAGTAGACAGAGCCCCTGTAAGCAATGGGTACAGCAATATCGCTCAAATGTTTCAACCCGGGGAAATTGTGGAACTTATTTTTGAAAACGGGAAAAAGATACGTGCAACGTTGAAAAACCTTTCAATATCAGAACCCTATTTTGCGCTTGGTATTTACTACGCTTCCTTTGAACCTGTGTTCAATACCGATGTGGAAAGCTTCAAAGCTGGCGATAGAATCGTACGTGTCAATGATTTTCTAATTAACGATGGCCTTGATTTTTCGTACTTTGTTCAAGGGATATCGACAGACCAGTCGACAATGTATCTGTATTTCACGGGAGATACGCTCGATAAAGCACTTCAAGGCTTCCCTGAAAACCTTGAAATAGAAGTTCTGAGAAATGGTCATCCCGTGATAATTAATACAGCTAAAAGCGATTTTATCTCTATTCTCGGAATGCCAAATGTATTCAGGCAAGGATTTAATTATTGGTACCCGGGGAATGTGTTTGAAGCATTTTCGTTGGGTGTTAAGTGGGCTATGGAACTTCTCCGGACTATGGTGGAAATAGTTAGCAATCTCTTTACAGGGCAATCTTCATTAAGAGAGTTTACCGGGCCAATTGGCATTGTCAAGCTTGTGGGAGATGCGGCAAAAGCTGGAATGAAAATGGTGATTTTATTGGTTGGTTTGATAACTCTTAATCTGGGAGTTGTTAATCTTCTGCCACTTCCCGCCCTTGATGGTGGAAGAATGGTGCTCGCGCTCATTGAAATGGTGATCAGGAAGCGCATTGATCCCAAAGTGGAGGCCTATATACATGCAATAGGGTTCTTCATACTGATTGGCATACTTCTCTATATCACATTTATAGACGTTGGACGTTTTCTGGGGTAGTGATTATGAGTAGAATAGTTAACATAGGAAAAATAAGCATAGGCGGTGGAAATCCCGTTGCCATACAGTCAATGACAAATACCGATACAAGAGATGTTGAAAGTACATTAAGACAGATAGAGGCCCTTTACAATGCAGGTTGTGAACTCGTCCGTGTTTCAGTGCCAGATTTTGATAGTCTTAATAGCTTTTCAGATATAGTCAAGCACAGTCCAGTACCTTTAATTGCTGACATTCACTACGATTATCGCCTTGCCATTGGAGCTATAAAGAAGGGAGCTGCAAAGGTCAGGATTAACCCGGGAAATATAGGACAGTCCTGGAAAATCAAGGAAATAGTTAGTGTCGCAAAGGCCTATAGAACCCCTATAAGGGTGGGAGCAAATTCGGGCTCGATAAAAGAGAGTTTCAAAGGATACGATAACAAAGCCATAGCACTTGCAGAAAGCGCTCTTGAGGAGACCCGTATCCTTGAATCCATGGGATTTTATGACATCGTTATCTCCGCGAAATCGTCATCGGTAAAAGAAACTATCGAAGCAAACAGATATATATCATCCAGAGTAGATTACCCGTTACATATTGGTGTTACAGAAGCGGGTGTTTTCGAAACCGCGGTGGTAAAATCTTCAATAGGCATCGGTACACTACTTCTTGAGGGAATTGGTGACACGATAAGAGTTTCAATTGCTGGCGACCCTTTAATTGAAGTAAAAATTGCAAAGAAACTGTTGAAAGCTTTGGATCTCAAAGAAGGCGTTGAGGTTATAGCATGTCCCACCTGTGCGAGAACGGAAATCGATGTTGAATCTCTTGCACACAATGTGGAAACATGGCTTGAAGACATCAATACAAATTTGACAATAGCTGTTATGGGGTGTGTTGTCAACGGTATAGGTGAAGGAAAAGATGCTGATATTGGTATTGCTGGTACTACTACCGGAGCAGTGATATTCGCTAAAGGAAGAATCGTTGAAAGAGTAAGAAAAGCTGACCTCAAAGAAAAATTGATGAAATGGGTAAAGGAATATTCGAGCAAAAACAAAAGGGCGTGACCGTATTAAAATTTCCATAGTTGAAGGGGGGCAACCTAAAATGAAAAGATTATTTTTATTTGTTCTTTTTTCACTTTTTCTAGTGAATCTTTTTGGCTTCGTTGGGGTTCAATACGACCCTGCAAACATAATCCTTATACCACCTGAAGACGGCATAAACGCAACGCTTGAATTCAACAAACCAAAGGGAAGCACTTATTACGCAGGGGAAGAGCTGATAGTAAGCTTTAAAGTAAACAAAGACGCTTATGTAACTTTATTGGATATTCTTCCAGATGGAAGGGTTCAGGTTTTGTTTCCAAACAAATACGATACAAACAATTTTGTCAACGCCAATGAA
The DNA here is from genome assembly GCA_003643975.1 of Thermotogae bacterium. Classification (GTDB taxonomy): domain Bacteria; phylum Thermotogota; class Thermotogae; order Petrotogales; family Kosmotogaceae; genus Kosmotoga_B. Next base: position 8,718 of record QNAR01000020.1, read on the forward strand.
CTGTACACGCTTCCAACAACAGATAGCTCTTTGGGATATCGTTTAATAGTGGACAATACCGTTGGAAGGGAAAGTTTTTTACTCATAGCTTCTGAAGAACCGCTCTATTTTCTTGACCCTGTGATAATACGATTTCATACCAGTGCATTCCCATACTTGATTAACAGCGTTTCCGGTATGAAAAGCCTGATAATGAATTCTCTTTCACATTCCAATTGGACTGTTGCAAACTACTACTTCTATGCTAATTACGCACCAGCAGCGACAAAAGTCAACATCGTTTCCGACAGGCAGAATACAAAAGTATTCATTGATGGGTTGTATGAAGGAATCGCGCCAATAATGCTGAAAGAGCTTGAACCTGGGCAACATAGTTTTTACCTTTTCAACGATAAAAGGCTTGCCTGGGGGCCAAATCCTCGTAGTGTGAATTTCGGCGATTTTGAACTCAAGTTTAATTTGCTTCCCACTTATCCTTATGGCTATCTTGAAGTGTATTCCGAACCCTCAGGTGCCTCTGTATATATTGATGGAGAATATTTTGGAACAACACCAATAAAGGATTTTGCAGAGGTTGGGAATCACAATGTCACCATATCTAAGTGGAAATATCACGGCGCTTCACAGGATATCACCATAATTGAAGATGAAACTACATCGATTAGTTTTGTGCTGAGTCAAAAAACTGAAGAAGAAGTAAGGAAAGATATTTACACTATATTCGCCATTGTTGGAGCCATTGTCGCCATTGTGGCATTGATTTTGTTGCTTTCGCAATAAATAAGAAAGAGACGCTTTTTTCGCGTCTCTAAATAATATTATATCACGAAAAATGGGTTTTGTCAAACTCGAATATTATAACACAATATTTAATGAAATCACCTTTTGCGTTTTCAATTTCACTGAATAAAAAGATATGGCGATATACACTTAAAGTAGGTTTACTTACAATTGTATTTCCAAGTTTCGAAAATTTGGGGGTAGAAATTCTTGAAAGCTAGGGCAACCTTCATGCTTTTGCTTGTAGTGCTTTTCTGGGGGCTTACATTTCCCATGCAAAAAGCTATTCTCGGTGAAGGCTTATCGCCTGTATTCTACAATGCATTGAGATTTGCAATTGCTTCTCTCCTGGTTATCGTCTATGAGAAGCTCAAGGGGAGGAATCCCTTTAGATCGTTGTTCAATTTGCGGGGTGCTATTCTCGGGCTATTTTTGACTGGTGGATATGTATTCCAAACCTGGGGACTTGTTCACACAACTGCTTCTAAAAGTGCTTTTATCACGGCACTGTATGTTGGCTTTGTAGCTGTCCTGTCGCCGCTGATTGAAAGAAAGCTACCTTCTCCCATGAAAGTTATGGCTTTGCTTATTTCCATAGTTGGGCTATATTTCCTGACATCACCCAAAGGCGGAATCCAATTTGGGGATTTCTTAACAGTTTTGTGCTCTTTATTTTTTGCACTCCATGTTATATACATCAGCGTCTTCACCATTGAAAATGATAATGATGAGTTTGAAATGCTTTTGCCTCAACTACTCATCGTGACCCTTGTCAATAGTATCCTCATTCCCTTTATTCCCGGAAAAATCATTTTCAGCGGTGGAACGATTTTCACAGCGGCTTTCACTGCTGTTTTCGCCACCATTTTGGCCGTGGCTATTCAACTTAGGTATCAAAAACATATCGGCTCGATTGGAGCTTCATTGGTGTACGTTGGCGAGCCAGCTTTTGCATTGCTATTTGCAATGATTTTTCTCGGTGAGGGGGCTTCACCTAAAGAGACACTGGGTCTCGTATTGATGATACTTGGTATAATTACCGGGAGCTTATCGATATTGCAAAGCAAGGGCAATGTTAGTGAGAATTGAAAGAAAGCACGATTTGAATTGCTGCAAGTTACGAGTATCGAGAAAATCGAAAGCCGTGAAAGCATGAAAAAGCCGCCGTGTAGCGACTCAAATCCCGGCTCCCGTTCTCACTAGGGTAGGTGAAAACTTTGAGCAAAAGGAAGTTGTTACTCATTGAAGATGATCCTCATATAAGCCGGTTTTTAAAATTAGAGCTTGAACATAGCGGCTATGAAATAATTCTGGCTGTTACCGGCGATCAAGCGATGGATTTACTTGAAGCAGAAGAACCTGATCTCATCATTCTAGATGTTATGCTTCCAGTCATAGATGGATTTAGTATTTTGAGATTTATAAGAGAAGAAGTCTCTGAAGAATTGCCCGTAATAATGCTCACAGCTCGTGGGGAAGTCAACGACCGGGTAAGGGGACTAAAGGGAGGGGCAGATGATTACGTGGTAAAACCCTTTCACATTGAAGAACTCTTAGCAAGAATAGAGGCACTTTTAAGAAGGCAGAAGAAACCCAGAAAACTGAATTATAACGCACTTGAAATGGATGTAGACAAGAGGGAACTACTGATCTCTGGTAAGAGCGTAGATTTGAGCAAGACCGAATTCGATCTATTGAGGGTGCTTCTTGAAAACAAAGGGATAGTCATGTCAAAAAATAAACTTTTAGAAATTGTTTGGGGAGTAGAAGATTGGGGAAATCCAAACGTGGTTGAGGTTTACGTAAATTACTTGCGGAAAAAGCTTGGTAAGCACGGGAATTTAATCCACACAGTTAGAGGGGTAGGTTATGTCATCAAATAAAAGTGCATTTACTCTGCCACTTTCTGTGATCTTGACAATAAGCTTTATAATCCTTCTTGTTCTCGTAATAGCTTTCATATCGATTTTTGTGTATCGGGTATCAACCACCGTTTTTATAAACAACTATTCCAAGGAACTGTTGAATTCCTATCGTGCTTTTTCTACAGTACCACAACGTGGCATTATGGGGTCTCCCGGTTTCATGGGTGGTTGGCGAAACCAACAGTTATACGAAAACATGTTCGTTCAGATAGGTGAAAATGTTATTCGGGACAACGATGAGATAGGTAATCAGAAGTTTGTGGAAGGGCCAAGGATTGTTTCTGAAAGTGGTAAGACTTACCTTTTGTATGGCTTTGTTGAAAACGGTGAAAAACTAATAATAGGTACACATATGCTCGAATATGAAGTCTTTTTGAATGCTCTCAAAAAGACACTTGGATTAGGGGTTCTTTTGGCCATTGCTTTATCCTTAATCTTTGGGATCATTATGGGAAGAAGAATAGCAAAACCTTTAAAAGAAATCTCCAACGCACTCCAGGATACCATTCTTTCGGATCTCTCAAAAAGAATCGAGATGAATTCAAAAGCAAAGGAAATTCACGACTTAAAGGAAGCATTGAATAGATCGCTCGAAAAGATAGAAGAAGCTTATAGAAGACAAGAGCAATTTTCATCTGATGTTGCCCATGAAATACGTTCCCCTTTGACTTCTATTGTGGGATTCTCAAGGCTGATCAAGCGTTGGGGTATAAAGGATCCAGATGTTGTTCTTGAAGCAGCCAAAAATATAACAGAAACAGCTGAAAGTATGATTACCTTGACTGAATCTCTGCTATTTCTCGCAAAACCCGATTTGAAACCAGAATTCAGCGCCGTGAACTTAAAAGAAGCGCTTGAAAAAGCTCTTGATTTTGTCAGCCGTTCAGCAAACATCGAGATGAAATTTGAATTACCCGGTATAATTGTGATGACAGATAAAAAGCTCATTCAACTTGCATTCAAGATATTGCTGGAAAATTCAATAAAGCATGCACCTGGAAAACCAATTGAGATTTTTTGGAAATCTGAATCTTCAACTCTGATCTTTAGAGACTATGGCCCCGGCATTCCTGAACAAGAGAAGGAAAGGGTTTTTCAACGTTTCTATAAAGGGGATTTCTCCAGAACCGGCTCGGGGTATGGCTTAGGTCTTTCAATATTCAAAAAGATCATCGATACTCTTGGATTAACAGTTCAGGTTGAAACACCTGAAACTGGCGGTACAATGTTTTTATTAGGAGGCTGGAATGAAATTCGCTCTGTGCGCAGCTGAAACAATTGTTTTTTGGTTGCTTATTCCTTTAACCATAATCTCAACCGGTTCACCTCTATCATTACCAATTGCTTTTTTAGGCTGGGTTGTTGTAGCTTTTGGTGTTTTTTTGGCATTTTACTCTTCGCTTATCATGCTCTTTGATGGTGGTGGTGCCCCATACTATTTCTATGCTCCGAAAAAATTGGTTATCTCTGGCCCATACAGGTTTTTGAGGCATCCTTTGTATCTGGCGTACCTACTTTTTCTTGCCGGTCTACTAATAAGTAATTGGAGTCTTGTAGGGCTTTATCTTTTATTTGGTATTGGTCTTCTAATAGTTTTTTATGTTTTCATTTTTGAAGAGAGAAAGCTAATGGAGAATTTCGAAAAGTTTAGAGAATATGCCAAAAAAGTCCCCGCATTTATTCCTCTTCCAG
>QNAR01000021.1 GCA_003643975.1 Thermotogae bacterium
ACAGTTTCTACTAAAAATAGTTTAATCAATGTGAATCAGGCAAACACCGAGGAATTGCAGAGGTTACCGGGAATAGGTCCTGTGCTTGCAGATAGAATTATTCAATACAGGGAAATGCATGGTTTTTTCAAGGGATTGTCTGAATTGAAAGCCGTGAAAGGAATAGGTGATACAACACTTGAAAAGATCAGGGAGATGGTTGAGTTTTGATCCTGTTGCATGTATGCTGTGCCCCGGATGAAATAATCGCGCTGGAAAATTTCTCGATAGAAAAGCGCAAGAAGATAATAGGTTTTTTCTTTAACCCAAATATCTTTCCCTATATGGAATACGTGAAAAGGCTCAATGCTTTTTATGAAGTTAGCAAAGGCTATTCAATGACTGCCTTTGAAGGCGAGTATGAACGGGATTTTAGCACGAAACTGCTATCTAAATTCGCAGCAGAGCCCGAGGGAGGTAAGCGTTGCTATTATTGTATAAAATACCGGCTCGCAATCACAGCTAAAGAAGCCAGAAGGCGTGGTTATGATGCTTTCTCAACAACACTTCTCTCTAGCCCGAAGAAGAATCTTGAGTTGATTCATCGCGCAGGTCGCGAAGTGGAAAGGGCAACCGGTATAAGGTATATTCCCTTTGATTTTCGAAAAGGTATTGATCATAAAAAACTCACGGAAGCAATGAAAGATATCTACAAACAGGATTACTGTGGTTGCATATTTGGGCTTAAGGAACAGGTCATAAAAAAGCAAGAAAGAGATGAAAGGGATAGAACTCTATTCAGAAAACTTTTTGCTCAACATGAGCATTTATGGCAGTTTAGGGGACAGAAACTGAAGCTTTCTGCAGTCAAAGTGAGAAGCAAGGAGGAGCTGAAGAAGTTATTAGAAATTCTTAAACCTTCTTCGCTCGTGGTGGAAAGCGAACATGTGAAAACTTTTGCTTTGACGGGAAAATGGCTAAAGTGCGGGAAATATAATTGTAGAATTGAAAGGAGATAAAAATGCAAGAAAGTGAAATTCATAGGCTTGTGAACACGCTCGAAGGTTTAAGCTCCGAATTAGGAGTGATTTTAAGAGTGGTAAATGAAAAAGGTGAAAGCCTTGGAGACGAGTTGCCCTGTGCAATACCACCACTTTCGATAACCCTGGCAGTGAACACGGGTACAAGAAGTACGACTTCCAGTGAAGGGTTTCTTATCACTGTGGTTCCCACAAACGTGAAGGGTGAGAAGTTCTTGCTAGCTATTTTTGGCGAAGTTACCCAGGACACCGGCTACAGAGCTATTTCCAAACTCCCTGAATTGTTAGTTAGGGGTATTTCAAATGGTAAAGTATGAGCTCCGAGTACCCGAATTGTTCGATCTGGACATTACTCTTGGCTGCGGACAAACCTTTCGCTGGATAAAGGAAGACAATTGGTGGAAGGGAGTTGTCAAAGACACTGCACTTATGATGAAGCAACAGGGGAGAGAAATCAGGGTAATAGCTTCATCTGATAAACTATTTGGTAAAGATCTTGATGTTGCATTGAGATATTATCTGGGTTTTGATGATCCTCTCGTGGATATTCTAACTGAATTGGAAAAACTCGCAAAAACTTTTCCAGAAACTGCCAAAAGAATTTCGCTGAGGTCCTTCGAAGAGGGTAAAGGCCTGAGAATTTTAAGACAAGATCCTTTCGAAATGACCGTGGAATATATCATTTCAACAAGAAATAACATTCCAAGTATAAGAAAAATGTCAGATGCGCTTTCAGCGCTTTTTCATGAAAACCATATAGAGCTCAACGGGGAGGTTTTTTTCGCTTTTCCTGATTTAATTCAGTTGAAGAAGCTGTCTATGGAAAACCTGAAAGAACTAAAACTCGCCTTTCGCACTCCATGGCTCTATGAACTTTTTCAGAACATTGATTCTGAAGAATTTTTTCATGACTTGAGAAAGCTCTCTCTCGATGAAAAACTCGAAAGCCTCATGAAGCACAAAGGAATTGGCTTTAAAGTTGCAAGCTGTGTTACGCTTTTTGGTTACACTGAGCTGAATTCATTCCCCGTTGATGTATGGATAAAAAGGGTTATGAAAGATCTCTTCAATATAGAGGGAAGCACGAAAAAAGTTATGGAATACGGCATGAAGGAATTTTATCCCTATGCAGGTTATTATCAGGAACTTCTCTTTCGATATTACAGGAGCAAATTTGGGAGAAGAAAAATATGAAGATAAATGTGATAGGCGGTGGGCTTGCGGGTTCTGAAGTGGCACTTGGGCTTGCTTTTAAAGGATTTGACGTTATTCTTTATGAAATGAGGCCGCAAAGAAGCACGGAAGTCCATAAGACGGAAAACTTTGCTGAACTTGTATGCAGTAACTCTCTAAAATCTGAAGATCTGTCGAATGCCTCCGGGGTACTGAAAAGAGAAGCCATTCTTTTAGGCTCAATGTTGCTTGAAGTAGCGAAGAAATTCAGGGTTCCAGCCGGAAAAGCACTTGCCGTAGATAGAGAGAAATTTTCTGCCGAAGTAACAAGGCTTATCAATGAGCATCCAAAGATAACGGTCGTTCGTCAGGAGGTGAAGAGTCTCGACCTCAATGCTGAGGAAACCATTTGGGTAGTTGCCACAGGGCCGTTATCATCTCCGGATTTTGAAAATTGGCTTTCTTCTATTTTTGGCGAAGACCTATTTTTCTTCGATGCCGTAGCCCCCATAGTATCCGCTGAATCAATAGACATGAAGCTCGCTTTTGAAGCTGACAGGTATGATAAGGGATCTGGTGATTACATTAACTGCCCCCTTGATCAAGATGAATATCAGGCTTTCTGGCAGGCTCTAACCGAAGCAGAAGTAGTTCCCATAGAAAATTTCTCAGATAAATTTCTCTTCAACCGTTGCCAACCGGTAGAAGAAATTGCCAGAACAGGGTTTGACGCTTTGAGGTTCGGCCCAATGAAGCCTGTGGGATTAATTGACCCCAGAACTGATAAGCAACCTTATGCTGTCGTACAGTTGCGAAAAGAAAACCTGGATGGATCGTTGTATAATCTTGTTGGCTTTCAAACAAGGTTGAAGTGGAATGAACAACGTCGGGTTTTTCGATTGATTCCGGCGTTACATTCAGCTGAATTTGTACGTTATGGAGTGATGCATAGAAATACATATCTGAATTCTCCAAGTGTTTTAAGACCTGACCTAAGAGCAAAAGCATATGATAATCTTTTTTTCTGCGGTCAGATTACCGGGCTGGAGGGTTATGTTGAAGCGATAAGTAGTGGCCGCTTCGTTGCGATAAATATTGAACAGCTTTTGAAATCCGGTAGAACCATCACTCTCCCAAAAGAGAGTATGCTTGGAGCATTGCTTGATCACATTACCCTTTCAGGAAAAACACCACTGAATCCCGTGTATGCAAATTTCGGGCTATTACCTCAAGTTCGGGCAAGGGGAAAACGCGAGAAAAAGCTCATGAAAGCTGAACGTGCAATAGAAACGATGAGATCATTTCTCATGAAAGAGGGGATATTATGATACTGCGTTCAGAACCCGTATTTTCGACAAGACCATGGGGAAATAGAAAATTGAATGAGCTGTACGCTGTCGATACAGATGAACCCATTGGTGAAGTTTGGTTGCTTTCTGATATAGCCGGAATGAAAACGCCATTGAAAATCGACAATGATGTTCATTTTCCAGAAGAATTCATCGAGACCTTTTGCGAAAAAAAAGTGCCAAGATTTCCGCTTTTGGTGAAATACATTTCCACGACTGCCTGGCTTTCCGTACAGGTACATCCTGATGATGAAACCGCAAGAGCACTCGAAGGGGAACCATGGGGTAAGACAGAGTGCTGGTATTTCACTTCTCATGGAAAAATAGCCGCCGGATTTAAAGAGAAAAAACTCCCTGAGGCAATCGGTCCTGATTCTCTGGCATATTTTGATTTGGAGCCGGGTGATTTCGTAGGATTGCCTGCTGGACTTGTTCATGCTTTGGGGCCAGACTCAAGCTTAATTGAAGTACAGCAGGCCTCAGACATTACTTACCGTACCTACGACTGGGGAAGGGGACGCGAGCTACACATTGAAAAGGCAAAAAAAGCGATAAAACCGGAACTATCTCCAAAGATCATTAGAGGACTAAAAGATAGAGCAAAACAAGGCTTCTTCAATGTGATGCGCACTGAAAGTGCTATGGGAACCGGTATTGCCGTGGTCACCGAAGGCAAGCCCGAGCTTTTTGTTGTCATTGAGGATAGCTTTTCCTATCAAAAGCCTTTCCTGTGGATAACCGTTGAAATGAGGGATTGATATGATCAAGAGAACACTGCTTGTACTTTCTCTCCTGATATTCAGCACATTATTTGCCATTAGTGAAGATAAAGCCGTTGAAATCATACTATCTAAAGATTATATTTTCGAAATTTCTTCCCTTGAAGGGAAAGAAGTCACAGATATCGCCCTGAAGGCAATAGGCAACGGTCTCGCCTACATTGAAACTCTGGAATGGAATTACAAAGACAGATTCTTTGATTTTCTCAATCAGCTGAACGATCGAGGACTTCCTGAGGATTTTGAATATTCAACGGATATCGTAGAAACGCTGGTCGCTACTTCCACTGTGAGCAGTCTTAATCTCATTGACCTTGACAAAACTTCAAATCTTTCTAAGGCCGTTGCCCTTAGAATATACTTTCTTGACTGGGTGCAAACAAAGGATCCGAATTCCGGTAAAGACGCTGCAAAACTCGCAATGGAACTGATTGAAAAATACCCGAAGACTTATTTTCCCAATAAAGCGCTTTTTTACTACCATTCTCACTCAAGCTTTGGCTCCAAAGAGATTTTTGAAGAATTTCGAAAAAAAGTTCTTCCTTTGAACCCAGGAGATGATATTCTCGCCAGCATCATAGAGGGGGAATACAATTTCGGAATGTATAAAGAGCTTCTTGAAGATTACCAACTTATGGACGCGCCCGACGACCTTTCGCGGTTCTTCGCAGCTTTTGCAAACATAAAGCTTGGACAAGTCGGAACAGCCGAAATTATTTTAAAAAACACATCTATTTCATCGTTGCCAAAGAAATATGCCTCTGTTGCTTACGAAGAATTGGGAAATATCTCTGAAGATGAAGGAAACATAGACTCGGCTCTATTCTATTATAGAAGAGCAGTAGAAAGCGATTCCAGTAATCGCGATGCGATAGTAAAGCTTGGCCTGGCATATTTGAAATCAAATGATAAAGACAGATATACTCTCGCTCGTTTTTATCTCGAAATGAGCGGTTTGGAAGACTATAATGAAGAAGTAGCGTCCACTTTGAGCTATCTAAGACGTAAACTGCTTTCAGGCATCATATTAAAACAGGTTGCGCCTTTGATCGGTGGTGTAGTCTTTGGACTTATCTTTTTGGAATATTTCTTTAAAAGGCGAAGAAAAAAACAGGAAGAACGTATAAAGAAAGAGAGTTAAGGAGGGCAAAATGGAGTTAAAAGTTCTGGACAAAGGTTTTGTGAGATTGGTAGAAGTCTTCGGCGACGATTTTTCGGCCGTACAAGCCGCAAGAGTTAGTTATGGGAAAGGTTTTACCACACCTGAAAGAGATAAAAGGCTCATATACTACCTCATGGAGCACGGGCATCATTCACCCTTTGAGCATATAGTATTGAAGTTTCATCTCAAGCTACCCATTTTCGTCATGCGTCAGCTCGTTAGGCATCGAATTGCATCGATAAACGAAAGAAGCGGACGTTATACAGAATTCAAAGAAGATTGGTATATCCCGGAGCGTATTAGAACACCGGATTCGCAAAACAAACAGGGTTCTGTTGCTAGCAATGACGTAAAATTGAACAACGACGCTATCGATTTAATAGAAGAGTCTATCGAAAATTCCTTTGCTGCTTATAATAAACTCCTTGGAATGGGTATTGCGAGGGAGTTGGCGAGGATCGTCCTCCCCACTGCCATGTACACGGAGTGTTACTGGACGATAAACGCCAGAAGCCTTATGAATTTTCTCAGTTTGAGAGCAGACTCGCATGCACAATGGGAAATGCAGCAATATGCTCTGACCATCGCAAAAATCTTTAAGAAATGTTGCCCGTTGACTTATAAGGCTTTTTTGAAATATGGGTATACTGGTGACCTTTTAAAACTAGAGGAGAGGTGATCAAATGAAATTGAAAAAAATATGCGAACTCCTTGATTGTGAAATCCTAAATGCCCCGAAAAATTATGAAGAGTTTGAGATTAAATATGCTGGCGCAGCCGATTTGATGAGTGACGTACTGGCTTTTGGAAAACCTAAAATGTTGCTCATCACTGGCCTTAATTCTCCTCAGGCGGTTAGAACCGCGTCTGTAATCGGAGCTACCGCGGTGCTGATTGTACGCAAAGAAAGCATCCCTGAAAGTACTGTTGAACTGGCAAAAGATCTGGGAATCGTTCTCTTGCATGCGAATATTCCCATGTTCAAAGCCTGTGGCGAGCTCTACAAATTGGGCTTAAAAGATCCCATAACAAGCGAGGATACATAGTATGGCGGAAGATAAGGTAGATGAATTACTGCAAAAATTGCAGAAATATTTTTCGCATATAACAGCCTCCGAGATCATGAATAAAAATGTAATTACCCTAACTTCAGAACGTACTTTGTGGCAAGCTAAGGAACTCATGAAAATACGAAAGATTTCCGGTATTCCCGTTGTAAACGATCAAAGAAAACTCATTGGCATCATCAGTATTGAAGATATAATAATGGCTCTGGAAAAGAACTACATAAAAGAGCCCATCGGTGATCATATGACAAAGAGGGTTGTGAGTTTCTCGCCCGATGAACCACTTGAGTCAATTGTTTCAAAGTTTGAAAGGTATCATTTTGGGAGATTCCCCGTTGTGGATAAGAATAAACGGATACTAGGAGTCATTTCGAAAAAGGATATCATCCGGGCTATTCTTGAGAGATTTCGCCTGATTTATGTGCATGACGAGCGCCGTTCTCAGATTCTGGAAAAAGAGGCAGAATGGTTTGATAAATCGTTGATCACCGGTGATTATGTAAAAAAAAGCGATGCGGATTTCGTTTTTCAGATAAATTACACAAATGTAGATCTTGCTGGAGCTGGAGCGGCAAAGCTCAAGTCTTTTCTCACGAAAAAAGGAATCGGTGAAACACTGGTAAGGCGCGTAGCTATTGCAACCTATGAGGCAGAAGTCAACGTGGTCATACACAGTGAAAGTGAAGGTGCTATCTACTGCTGGATAGAGAAAACTTGTATTAAGGTAAGAGTAGAAGATCACGGAAGAGGCATTGAAAACATCGAACAAGCAATGAAAGAAGGTTATTCAACTGCAACAGACCATATTAGAGAGCTTGGTTTTGGTGCCGGGATGGGGCTGCCAAACATACGAAGATATTCTGACCAAATGGTTGTCATGTCTGAAGTGGGGAAAGGCGTTGTGGTTGAGATGATCTTTTGTGAGAGGGGGTAACGCAATGCTCCTGAGTGAGCTAATCAACAAGTGTGGATTTGACGTCGTTACGGCAAATGACCTTAACAAAGAAATCAAAGATGGTTATGTAGGAGATTTGTTATCAGATGTAATGGGAAATGCACCTGCTGAATCCATCTGGTTGACTGTTCAATCTCACGTTAACATCCTGGCCGTTGCAACCATAACCGGCGTAAAGGCTATACTTCTTTGCAATGGTCTGAGTTATGAAGAGGAAACGATTGAAAAAGCTAAGGAAAATGGCATTACACTTCTCGCAACCGAAAAGAGCTCTTTTAAGGCCTGCATGTCCTTGTTTGAAGCTGGTTTAAGGTAGGTTGAGGTGGTTCAGTGCTAAAAAACTTTTACGCGGATTTTCACATACACAGTTGCCTTTCACCCTGTGCAGAAATTACCATGACCCCGGCTGTTGTCGGGAAGCGTCTTCAAGAATTGGGCATTGACTGGATAGCTATCACCGATCACAACTCTGCGGGTAACGTCAGGGTATTCTCAAAGGTCCTCAAAGATTTTGGCATAATTGTTGTTCCTGGTATTGAAATTCATACTGTTGAAGATGTTCATTTGCTTGGGCTTTTTGAAAATGTTGAGATTGCAGAAGCTTATTCGAATTGGTTATACGCGTCTATTCCGGAAACGAGAGTTGACCCGGAGAGATTCGGTTATCAGTTGTACGTAAACGAAGATGATGAATTCACAACCATGGAAGAGAAATGGCTCGGGCAACCCACCAGTTTGAAACTTGATGCGGCAATCAGCTCTATCCAAGGATTTGGTGGCATTCATGTCTATTCGCATGTTGAAAGAAAGATGGGGGTAATTTATCAGTTGGGGTTTGTTCCCCTTTCAAGAAATACCGATAGGGTTTTTGTGGAGATATCGCAAAAAGAAACCCTTGAAAAAATTCAGAGAGATCCGCATCTGAGCATCATTCACTCATCAGATGCCCATTCTCCCCAGCAATTGAAGAAGGTAATGCGAATTAAAGCAGAGAAGCGGGAATTTGGAGAACTTAAAAAATGCCTGCTGGATCAAAAGAGGGTGGAACTTTTATGGGACTGAGAACCATTGCTGATCATGTTCTGGATATCTACCAGAATGCCGTTGATGCAGGGGCAAGCAGGATAGAACTTTCGATCTTTGAAGAAAGTGGAAAGCTCTTCTCTTTCAAAGTGGTTGATAATGGGAAAGGAATCAACGCTGAAAGGCTCTCTGAAGTTTTGGATCCTTTTTATACAGAGAAAAAGAAAGCAAAGAAATTCGGGCTGGGATTACCCCTTTTAAAACAAGCTGCCGAGGCCACCGGTGGAAGTTTCGAGCTTTCATCAAAGCCAGGACTGGGGACGGAAGTTTCAGCGTCATTTGTTCTTTCTCATATTGACTGTCAACCCATAGGTGATCTTGCTCAAACACTGGTTTCAGCCATACAGATGAGCGATGGCATTGAATGGGTCATACATAGAGAGAAAGATAAGTCTGGCTATGAACTCACCAGATCGGATTTTGCCAAAACTCTCGGGAACGATTTCGCCATTAATGCAGTCAAAATAAAGTTGGTGGAAGAAGTGATCATAGGAGCGGAAGATGCTCTTAGGTGAAAATTCAATATTATGTAATAAACTTACGGGAATTTAATTGGGAGGTACGCTCAATGAAAATGACTATGAAAAGGCCTTTATTAGTGTTACTGGTTATTCTTTTTTTGGCAACTGTTTTTGGTGAATCAGTTACGATTGGGAAAATATCCATCACTGGAAACAAAGAGCTTTCCAGAGGGGAAATCCTTGACATGCTTTCCATCCCCTTGAAAACACCTGTAGAACGCGAAACTTTAGATGCTTCCATTTCCAGTCTGCTTGAGAGTGGTTATTTCGAAGACGTCAATTACAGTTTTGACGAGGTCAAAGGGATTTTGAACATCGTTTTGAAAGAATACCCTGCGGTTACGGCTAAATTCACCTATGTCGGCCCTAAGCTTCTTGATGTCGATACTCTTGAAGCTTCTGGTCTGAGCTTTAAAAACGGTTATCCAATGAAACCTTACAACTTAATCTATGAAATCCCCCGAACCAAGGAAAAGCTCGCAGCACTGTTTCAGAACGAGGGATATTTTGAGCCCTTTTATGAAATCGAATGGGAAACCGTTCCAGACAAAAGCAAGATTATGAACGAAGAAGTAAACGAGCCGATTGAGGTGCATTTCATCATAAAAACCTATTACCTCTGGGACGTAGAATTGCAAGGCGACTTTTCCGAAGAATTTGGTATGGTATTAAAAGACAAACTAGAGCTAAAAACCTTCAAATCTCTCTATGACAAGCCATCTTTAATGAGGCTTTTTATCAAAAAGAAAGATTATGTGCCAAAGCAAGAGGATATCGTAGAAGCTGTCAAGACTCTTTATAGCTCCTATCTCCTGAATAAAGAAGGGCCCTGGGATCAGAAGGCAGTTTATCAACTTATGTTGCTTACTTTGAACAACGCTTTTCAAAGTGTGAAAACTGCTGATGTACCTGAAGGTGTGGAACCTTCTAAAATAATAAGTTTTTATTTAAGACCAGCAGATTACATAAAAGAACCCTTCGAAGTCAACGGTATTTTTGTCAAAGGAAATGAAAATCTTCCGGAGCTGAGCATCTTAATGGCCTCTAATTTGAAAGAAGGCGAGGAAATAACCAATGAAAAACTCGCTCTTGCAATAGACTCTGTTTATAAACTCTTCCAGGACAATGGCTATCCTTTCTCATCCATTTCCGCTTTTGTGGATACAGAACGGGGCTTTTTGACCTTTGAGATTCACGAACCAAAAGTGAGAGAAATTAACGTGAATTTCGATGGTGAGCAAAAAACTCGGGACTACCTGATTCAGGACAGGATAGTTATTGAAAAAGGAAAGACTTTGAAGCTCGATGATTACAGAAACACCTATGCCCTTTTAAAAGGCACCAATTATTTTGAATCTGTTACCATAAACCCAGTGCCTGTGAATAAGGATGCTCTCGATGTGACTATAACGCTTAAAGAAAAGGACAGAAACGGCAAGTTCATGGGTGGAGGTGGCTGGCAAAATGGCATCAACCTCAATCTCGATGTTGGTATATTAAATCCCTTTGGTTATGGGCAGGATATTGCAACAAAACTCACAATAAATGTACCTATCAAAGGTAACAAGCAAGAAGAATATGATGCATCACTTGGGGCAACGACTACCACAACCAGCTCTCCTACTTATAACATAACTCTCAATTACTCCCTTCCAAAGGCCGGTGGATCAAACTGGGATTTATCGACTTCGGCGGCTTTTAATTATTACGGTAAGGCAGAAGTTACTGAAGAAGCGACAGCCAGCGACGCTACTACAACTACTATCACTTCCAAATACACAGAAATTAGTTTTGCCTTTTCACCGAAATATCGGATTTCTCCTACTTCCAGAGTGGGATTTTCCACTGGTTTTGAATCCATCTCAAAGGAATCGACTATTGCAACAGAGACATCTTTGGATTCTACATACTCAGATGTGCAAACGGGCTTTGATGGCCTTTATCTCTCTGCAAATTACAATTTCAGCACCAGAGATGATTTATTGCGACCTAATCTTGGTTCCGAGCTTTCAGCAAATGCTTATGTTCGAGGTTTGCTCGGGGACTACGGGCAAGGGTTCTTTGGACTTAAAACCGAATACAAAAAGTTCATAAAACTTGGAAATAAAGACCAATTTACCCAGCCAACAACAGGTCCTGTTATCGGGATACGTTTGGGTACAGAACAACTCTTCCCCTTTAACAATACCGAGGGTGTCTATGAAAAGTATCTGCTCTCACCTGATTATTACATAAGGGTGAAAACTTCATCGATTTTCGATCAGGAATATTATGGCGTAACTGCCGGGTCCCTTCAAATAAGGTTCCCAGTTAGCAATGGGTCTATCCCCATTGATATCACAGCTTTTGCTGATGCCGTATTTTATCGTAGCAGCCCAACCCTTGTAGATTTTATAGGTAAAGACAATGTAATCGATCTAGGTTTAAGCCTGGATATATCCATTCCCATGATAGGGGTAATAAGATTGGGGTATGGATACAATTCATATCTATACGCAAATGCTGTTGAGCCTTACTGGGGGACATTCTTCTTCGGTTTCGGTCCTGCATTCTAAAAAAACGGGGCGTTAGCCCCGTTTTTTTGTTCGATTATCTACCTGATCATTTCAGCATGCCACTGAAAAAATTCATAGCCGCTCTTGCATTCGCTTCGGCATTGTAGCCACCTTCTTGAACAATCAGCAAAGGCATATCTAATTCACCCAGTTGCTTACCTATCATAAAGAAATCGCTATCAACAAGGGAAAAATAACCTATAGGATCCTCAGTATGGGTATCAAAGCCCAGGGAGACAATTAGAAGATCGGGATCGAAAGTCTCCACTTCAACAAGGGCTTTTTCGAGCGTCCTAAGGTAATCGGAGCCGGTAATGTCACCTTCAAGGGGAAAATTGAAATTGTATCCCAACCCTTCATCCTCACCTATTTCCCAACTGTGACCGCTGATCCAGGGATAATATTTTTCAGGCGAACCGTGTAAAGATACATAAAGCACGGTTGAATCGTCATAGAAAATCTCTTGAGTACCGTTCCCGTGATGGAAATCCAGGTCGAGAATTGCAACATATCCCTGCGTATACTTTTGATAATAACGGGCAGCTATGGCGGCGTTGTTGAAGTAACAATAGCCACCAGCCAGAGATCGTGTGGCATGATGGCCGGGAGGTCTGCAAAGAGCGTAAACTATATTTTCACCATCCAGGACAGAATCGGCTGCTGAAAGGGTGGTAGCCACTGCGGTTAGTGAAATACTATAACTTGTTCTAGTAATGGGAGTTCCTGTATCAAAAACCCTGTCATGCCCAAAGACTTCCGGGAAATACTCTTTTCCAGTTTCGAGTTCATTCGACTTTCTCCTTAGCCCGTCGACATATTCGGGTTCCTGAACAAGATATACATATGAGTCAAAATGATATTTGCTTTCTTGCATGGCGTAGCCAAAAAAATGTTCCATCCGTTCACGGATAGCTTCTATTCTCAAGGGCTTTTCAGGATTTTCAATCCATTCACCGTTGTCTATCTCTTTTTGTGGAGAATGTAAGAGGTGCCGTCTGTCATAAAAAATTTTCATTTATGGCTTTCACCTTGTTCCAGTGGATTTTCCTCGATCTTTTTCACTCTCCGGGCATGCCGCCCGCCTTCAAAATCCGTTTCGAGAAATTTTTTTACTACCCATCGAGCCAGTTCTGTTCCCATTAATCTACCTGCAAGCACAAGTACATTAGCATTATTGTGTTTTCTTGACAGTTCAGCCATCTCCGGGAACAAACACAAAGCTGCCCTTACACCATTGTATTTATTGGCCGCAATTGACATCCCAATACCAGTACCGCAGATCAGTATCCCGCGCTCCCCGGA
>QNAR01000022.1 GCA_003643975.1 Thermotogae bacterium
ATGAAAATAGCAATAGCAAGCGGTAAAGGAGGCACTGGAAAAACAACACTTTCCGGTTCATTGTCTTTTCTTTTTGAAAACCATGTTATGGCGGATTGTGATGTGGATGCCCCGAATCTTCATTTGCTAATGGAACCCAAGCTCTTAGAGACTCATGAATACTTTGGTGGAAAAAAAGCAGAAATTGATGATCGCTGTACTGCGTGTGGAATATGTATGAATACATGTCGATTTAGCGCAATTATTCCAGGAACTCCTTACAAAGTCGATCCTTATGCGTGTGAAGGTTGTAATGCCTGTGTGTTAACCTGTCCCGAAGGAGCGATCACTCTGAAAGAGAGTAAATCAGGAGACTATTTCTTGTCCAAAGCAGCTGAGCTCTCTTTATCTCATGCTCTTCTAACTCCTGGCGAAGAAACCTCTGGAGGCCTTATTGCAGAAGTGAGAAAGCTCGCATTAAAAGTTGCTGAACAGGAAAAGCGCGATTATGTAATTATTGATGGTGCCCCTGGTATTGGTTGTGCGGCATCTTCGTCAATTACAGGAGTTAATTACGTTATCATTGTGGCAGAGCCAACAATTTCTGGAATGCATGATCTTCAACGTATTGTCGAAACTACAAGACATTTCATGAGAAAGTTTGGTATTGTTATCAACAAATTCGACTTAAATACCGTCAAAGCAGATGAAATAGTGAACTGGTGCAATAAGGAGAAAATAGAAATACTCGGGAAAATTCCCTTTGATCCGGAAGTAAGAAATTCAGCCATCAGAGCAGAACCTGTTGTAAAAAGCGGAGATTCACCTGCTGCAAAGGCAATCAAGAAAATCTATTATAAACTACTGAAAATCATAGGAGGTGTAAACCATGAAGTTAGCGATACCTGTGATGAGTGATAACGGCTTTGACGCCGAAATTTCGGAACATTTTGGACACGCACCATACTTTGCCTTTGTTGAACTCGATGGTAATACAGTACTCGGTGCAACGGTGGAGAAAAATCCTTTTGAAAGTCATGGACCTGGAGAAATACCAGGCTATATTCACGAAAAGGGAGCAACAGTTTTGATTACGCGAGGCATAGGAAATCGTGCAATAGCATTCTTTGAAAATTTTGGAATTCATGTTGTCAGAGGAGCTACCGGAACTGTTAGAGATATTGTTGATGCTTATCTTTCTGGAAATCTTGAAAGTTTTTCCTATGAACCAAAAGAAAAATTTCATAATTATTAATTAAAGGAGGAGAAAGAAATGAAAATCGCTATTCCAGTTAAAGAAAAATCACTTTCTTCAGAAGTTGACGATCGATTTGCAAGAGCTGCTTTTATTCTGATATACGATATGGAAAACAAAACAACAAAGTTTCTTGAAGACATAGCAGCACAAGCGCACGGTGCCGGACCAATGATGGTTGAGGCGCTTGCTAAAAATGGGGTTGACATTTTAATAGCTAAAAGCCTTGGCCAAAATGCCTTTACCGCGATCAACCAAACAGGTATCAAAGTTTATCTTGCTAAGGAAGGTACAGCCGAAGAAAATATAAAAAATGTGATTGATGGTACCGCAACAGAAATGGAAAAACCTGGTCCATCTTTCCATTAAAAAGGAGGAAGAGAGATGCCGTGGGTTAGAGAAAGCGATTGTACTGGATGTGAGCTTTGTATAAAAGCCTGTCCTGTTGAAGGGGCAATAACCATGCGCAATGGGAAAGCATATATAGACAACAATCTTTGTACCAGATGCGGAAAATGTTTTGAGGCATGTCCCAAAAATGCTATACGCCCTAATTCTGAAAACCCTCTCCTCAAAGGTCGGGGAGTTGGACGTGGTATGGGACGTGGAATAGGCCGTGGTACTGGTAGAGGTCAGGGAAGGGGCCGGGGCAGAGGCCGCGGTTTTTAAAATATGAAACACGTTTACGGTGTTGTTCCCTCAAGAAGGCTTGGCAGGTCTCTTGGAATATGCCCCATTCCATTCAAGACCTGTAATTATTCTTGTATCTACTGTCAACTTGGCAAAACAACCAGAATGACAAATTCGAGGTACACTTTTTATTCACCGGAGGAAATACTAAATGAAGCTGAAAACTTTATAAAAAAATACGGTGAGAAAAGTTTTGATGTAGTAACTATTGTGGGTGAAGGTGAGCCAACATTATACACACCCCTGGACAAAATTGTCGAAGGCATTAGGAAATTGACACATAAACCTTTGGTTTTGATAACCAACGGTTCTTTGCTCTATAACACCTCTGTCAGAAAAGAAGTCAGTGGATTCGATATTGTCATGCCCACTTTAGATGCCTGGGATGAGGCGAGTTTTAGAAAAATAAACAGACCCTTTGGAAAGCTGAGCTATAAAGAAGTTCTTAAAGGTATCGTCGATTTTTCCCGGGAATTCAATGGAGAAATCTGGCTGGAAGTTATGCTTGTTAAGGATTATAATGATTCTATAGAAGCTTTGAATTTTCTAAAAGAACGAATTGAGACGATTTCACCAGAGAGAGTATATATCAACGTACCAGTGAGGCCCCCAGCAGAAAAGGGAGTAGAGATACCTGAAAAATCCCGGATAGATTATGCGCGTAAACTGCTTGGCGCGACCAGCATTGAGAATTTGCCTGTTAGTAACTTTCTATCTTCGGAAAGCGATGCAATAAAAGCGGTTATTGAAATCATTAAGCGTCACCCTATGTCAAAAGATGACATAAAAGAATTTCTGCTTTCCGAATTTAATGAGCAAGCACTGGAGAAATTTTTCTCTCTCGCAAGTGAAAAATATAACATCGAAAAATGCAGCTATCACGGAAAAGTGTTTTACCGCTATATCCAGAGGAGGGAAAAAAGATGAAAAAAGAAATTCTGATTATTGGCGGTGGCCCTGCAGGTATAATCACTGCAACTACCGCCAAAAAAACTTACCCTGAAAAAACAGTGGCTGTTGTCAGAAAAGAGGAAACGGGATTGGTCCCCTGTGGAATTCCTTATATTTTTGGGACACTTAACTCAGTAGATGCGAATATCATGGGGATCAAACCAGCTGAAAAGCTTGGTGTTGAATTT
Organism: Thermotogae bacterium; assembly: GCA_003643975.1. Taxonomy (GTDB): domain Bacteria; phylum Thermotogota; class Thermotogae; order Petrotogales; family Kosmotogaceae; genus Kosmotoga_B. The sequence goes on from QNAR01000022.1 coordinate 3,064, forward strand.
GTTATCGACGAAGTTACAGCTGTCGATTTTGAAAGAAAAACAGTGCTTCTCAAATCTGGAGATAGCATTGAATATGAAAAACTCGTTTTTGCTACAGGTTCAAGGCCTGTTCTCCCGCCAATTGAAGGCAAAGAACTCAAGGGTGTGTTTACCGTTGCCAAGAACAAGGAATACATGGAAGAAGTATTTAACTTCGCAAAAAATGCGAAAAGAGTGATAATTGTTGGTGGCGGTTTCATTGGTATTGAGGTGGGTGATGAAATTAGAAAGATGGGAAAGGAAGTTACAATTATTGAAGCAATGCCTCATCTTTTGCCAGCAGCCTTTGACGAAGAATTTGGAAAGATAGCTGAAGAGAAGCTCACGGAGCACGGAGCAACCATCAAAACGAACCTTCGTGTTTCCAAAATCCTTGGCAATGAGAGCGTTACCGGAGTTGAATTCGAAGATGGTTCGAATCTGACAGCTGATATGGTTATTTTTGCAATCGGTTACAAACCAAATACCGGTCTTGTCCAAAATCTCGGTATCCACCTGGGTTATAGTGGAGCTATATGGGTTGACGAATACATGAGAACCAGCGTAAGAGATGTATTTGCGGTTGGTGATTGTGCGGAACACAAAGATTTCTTCACAAGGAAACCAAGCAGATTAATGCTCGCTTCTACCGCGGTCTTTGATGCGAGAGTAGCCGGTGCAAACCTTTATCATCTTAAGGTCGTACGCGAAAATCACGGAAACCTCGGTGTTTTCTCTACTTCAATAGAAGGACTTACTCTCGGTGCAGCTGGTATGACAGAAAGGACTACTTGTGCAGAAGGATTTGAATGCGTTATTGGTGAAGCAAAATCAGTCGATAGGCACCCAGGTACACTCCCTGACAAAAGCCCCCTCTATGTAAAGCTGGTTTTCTCCAAAGAAAGTGGGCTCTTACTAGGTGCACAGATTGCAGGCGGAAAGAGTGTCGGAGAAATGATAAATATCCTCGGGCTTGGCTTGCAGATGGGTATTACTGCAAATGATCTTGTTACCATGCAAATAGGAACACACCCATTACTGACTTCTGCACCTACTACATATCCATTGGTACTGGCAGCGGAATCAGCCATTATGAAACTCCGTTAATTTGCTATTAGAAGAATGCAGGATGCCTTTAATACTTCAGGCATCCTGCATTTTATTTGCAATTTTCCAGCGTGGCTCTTATATGATATAAGCATATATATAACCTTTGTAACCTTACTCTCAATTTTGAGCAGGAAAAAATCATTATAATATAGGTAATTACAGATTTTTCACGTAATAATATCTATATATGCCAAATGAAAGCCTGATTGAGGTGAAATATGAGAAAGGAAAAAAGGCATTTTATTGCCTTTGTATGGCACGCATCTTTTCTTGCTTTGACAATGGCTTTTGTGGAAGTAAACACTGTATTACCATCTCTCGTATTAAAAGCCGGTGGGAATAGTTTTTCAATCGGATTAATCACAGCTATTACAACAGGAATTCCATTGCTTGTGCAAATAATATTTGCAGGACTTCTCATGTCGCGCCCCAGAAAGAAACCATTTTTGTTGTTGGGTATTTATCTTAGGGTTCTTGCCCTGGCGTTTATGGGCTTTATGTTGAAAAGCAGTTTAACAGGCGGAATTCTACTTGTGATGATTTTCCTGGTCATTTCTGTCTTTTCATTTAGCGGCGTTTTCGCGGGTATTTGTTATACAGATCTGCTGGGAAAGACTATTGCTGGAAAAAGCAGAAGAAAATTTATGGCTTTCAGACAAATTGTCGGCAGCCTACTTTCATTTGGTGGAGGTTTTCTCGCTAGAATGATTGTAAGTAAAGTTCCTTATCCGAATAACTATTCCGTAATGTTTTTTGTAGCTGCAATTTCTTTGGCCATTGGTTCTTTAGGTTTTTGGTTAATTCATGAGCCACCCGTGAAAATAATTTCCTATCCAGGTTTTTGGAAAATATTGAAAAGTATTCCGGCAACTTTGAAAAAAGACAGTAATTTGCGTAACTACATCATGTTTTCAAACCTAACAGGTTTTGGTCTTATTCTCATTCCTTTTTACGTACTTTTAGCAAAGAAAACTTATGGCCTTAGCGGTGAAAACGTTGGCAACTTTCTCTTTCTTCAAATGATTGGCATACTCGTTGCTGGCTTTTTCTGGGGAAGTTACTTACAGCGCAGGGGATTCAAAAAACTGCTTTACGTTTGTGCGCTTTTTGGCGGTACACTTCCCGTGCTCTCGTTGTTTTTGTCAAAAGCCGGGGTCAACTTTTATGCTTTGATTTTCCTCCTAACGGGTATTGCTTTAAGTGCAAGAAAAATGGGCTTTGAAGGGCTACTCATTGAAATTTCTAACAATGAGAACCGGGCACTTTATACTGGCATTTCTGGAGCATTCAATATTGTCATCTCCATACTGCCATTGATTATGGGAGCGCTGATTGATTTCATCGGATTTGAAATAGTATTTTCTCTTTCGAGCTTTTCCATATTTTCGGGTATACTTTACTTGAGAAGAATAAGAATTGTGGAGGTGTAGTTTTTTGCGTGGATTTGGAAGAGGCACAGGTGCCTTTGGCAGGCGATGGGTTGAGTTATATTTGTTGCTACTCATCGCGGAAAAGCCATCTCACGGATACGAGCTTTCTACAAGACTAAAGGACTTTGGCGTTATGATTCCTGGAATTGGCCAAATGGGGAGTCTTTATAGAATATTATCAACTCTTGAAATGAGTGGATTGGTAGCTACGGACTGGGATATAAGCGAGGGTGGTCCTGCAAGAAAGGTTTACAAAATCACCAAGGAAGGCCTTTCTTTTCTTGAAGATGCCATGGAAAGCGTTTATGCTTTGAAAACAAATATAGAAAAATTCATAGAAAGATATGAAGCATTGAAGAAAAGAGAATAACAATTAAAGCGGGGCAAAGGCCCCGCCTTCCTTTTAAAGAATTATTCACAGCTTTTTGTGACAGAACCACCAATCAAAGCATTGATACTCTTCTTTTCTCTTTTCTGCTGTTGCCACATCGCTTGCTGGCGGAATAATAACTTCATCGCCAACAAGTTCGTTGTTAGGCCAGTTTGCGGGAATTGCTACACCCTCTTTGTCAGCTACCTGGAACCCCTTAATCATCCTCAAAAATTCATCCATGTTCCTGCCAAGTTCCTGAGGATAATATAGCATGGCACGGATTGTACTTTCAGGATCAACTATAAACACTGCCCGAACAGTATTTGTCCCTTTTCCAGGATGAATAAGACCAAGTCTTGAAGCAACTTTACCAGTGTCATCGGCGATTACGGGGAATTTGATTTCGATATTTAAGTTTTCTTTGATCCATTCTACCCATTTGATATGGGAGAATACCTGGTCAATGCTAAGGCCTATGAGTTCAGTATTGAGCGCTTTGAATTCTTCATAGCGCTTTTGAAAGGCAACGAATTCTGTGGTACATACCGGCGTAAAATCCGCTGGATGACTGAAGAGTATGAACCATTTGCCTTTGAAAGCATCAGGAAGTTTCATGACTCCTTGAGTTGTTTGGACCTCTAATTCCGGTAATTTTTCGCCTATCAATGGCATTCTTTCTTCCATAACACACGCCTCCTTAATGTTAATACTTATAATCATTCTAAATTCCTTATAATTATACTATATACCATGCTTTGAAGTCAAGAACCCGAATTGCCTCATAAAAAATCTACTGGAAAAGGGAACGTTGCCTCAAAAATAAATCTACTCGAAAAAAAATAACATTTAAAAACCCTGATGATCAGCTAAATATACGATTTCGCTGAGAACTACTTCAAGATAATGTCGAATTAGAGAACTTTCATGCTAAAATCAAAAGTTAAGAAGAAATAACCGGAGGTAAGTAATATGTTGCGTGAAAGTACCAATGGTGAAGTTGAAAGATTATCCAAACGATTTTTTTCAAAGGTTCATCTTGATGTTCTTGATATGATCGATGAGCTAATCATAATCTTTCTTATCGATTCTGTGGAAAGGCCTGGGCAAATTATTTTTGCCAACAAAATGGCTGTGAAACTTCTTGGATACTCTCTTGAAGCCTTGCAAGAAAAAAGCTTTTACGAACTGGCAAAAAATATTCCCATAGATGACAAATTCAGCGAAAAAAAGATGTTCAATTGCGAACTTATTGCATTTTCTGGTTTGCGCTTATCTTTTTTAAGCTCTTTGAGTTTTATGGAACATTCTGGAAGGAGCATGGGTGTATTTATTGGTAAAGATAACAGCAAAACAAAGAGGCTATTGAAAGAATTGCGGTGGAGAGTCGATTTTGAAAGCCTTATAGCCAAAATTTCTTCTATGTTTATCGGCTCATTCGACTTTGATAATGCCGTGAATAAAGCCCTTGCGGAAATTGGCATTTTCACAAGAGCTGATAGGGCATATCTTTTTCTATTTAACGAAGATGAGAAGAGCATGTCAAATACTCACGAGTGGTGTGCTGAAGGAATAAAGCCAGAAAGGGAAAGGCTTCAAAACCTTCCAATTAATATGTTCCCATGGTGGATGCGTAAATTGAGAGCTGGAAAAACACTTAACATTGAAGAAGTGGCAAAATTACCCGAGGAAGCCTCGGCTGAAAAGGAAATTCTTCAGGCTCAAAACATAAAATCTCTCATAGTTCTTCCTATTTTTGTTGGAGAGAAACTTATGGGATTTGCTGGATTAGATGATGTGGCTCGGGACACCCCATGGCAGGAAAGCGACATAAAGTTGTTGAGAATTTTTTCGGAAATCTTATCAAGAGCTTTTGAAGTGAGTCGTTTCAAATAAAAAAAGGGGCTTACGCCCCTTATGAATTGAAGCTTGAAATGATTTTCCTGAGCTTTTCTTCAAGCGTTCTATAAGAAAGGTGTTGTTGCCCGATTGAAAAGTTTTTTTCAGCCTTGCGCTTATACTCTTTCCCGTTCTTCAGCAATTCTATTGCTTCTTTTGCGGCTTTCACAATTTTCTCTCTTGGGATTTCAACATAGCTTGTGCCACTTCTTTCTGCGTATTGTGCTCCAAGGCTTATTACTTCAAAACCCAGCGGCTTGATATCGGTCAAATACACTGGATATTCAAAAACAATCATGTTCTTTTTTGAGAAAAGGGCTTCAAGGAATTGGTTGCCCCAACCTTCAAGAATACTGGGATAGGTAATCATGTCTGCAACCACATACATATCCCAAAGCGAGTACATTTTCTCGTCTTTATGCTCTTGCCTTCCAGCACCCATTATTTGATTACACCATATAACTTCTACCCCTTCTTTTGCAGCGATTTCCCTGAGAAAGCTGTCGTAATTTGTCGCTGTTTCAATGAGTCCTGGCATGAGCATTACAATCCGATCATCAGCTGTGAACTTCCGACCATCATAAAGAGTTCCATAAAGCTCCTCACGCCTTCTGCTCACTTCGCCAACTACTTCTATCGCCAACTCTATGGCTTTTCTATCTGTAACCCGTGTGGCTTGTAAAAACACTATATCATTGGCTGAAATACCCAGTTTTTCTCTAAGGTCCCGATTGAACTCATCTGGTTTCCAAAGTGGTTGCTCAAAGTCAAACACATTTGGAATAACCGTTGAATCGAGACCTTTCCTTTTTAAAAGTTCCTTTCTTGCAATTTCGTTTATTACTACCTGCTTTATATTTCTGTCTTTTGGAGGATAATATTTTTCAAGGCATTCTTTTACAAAACCACAAGTCGGTTTGCTTAGTACAGTCCTTTCCCAGTAAAAATCGTGGTTGTGTGCTATAGCTTTTAGCCCCAGCTTTTTAATAACTTCTGCAAAAGCAATTGCCACCGGTAAAGCCACCCCCAGTGAAAATATGTTGTTGGGGACGATAACTTCAATGTTGTTCTTTTCAACAGCGTTCGTGAGCTTTTTTTCAATGATCATAGCTTCACTCAAGATGTCTTTTTTAAATTCCTCTTCATTGGTATAATCCTTTAATTCTCTATAAGCGTTATATTCTATTTTCTTGAAGCGTTCACTATGAAAACTCATTTCGGGAATGTATATTTCACCGTAATTCGGTGTACCGGAGATGAAAAAAACTTTATGTCCCATTCTCTCCAAAACTTTTCTCCATTTCTCCATCTCCAGAGATACTCCATCAGTTTCACCAACTCTAAAATGCGCAAGGCCAATATTCATCTGGGCAACTCTCCTTTGTCAAAACTAATTTGTTTTGAGTCTTTCTTCAGTGTCTATATCAAAAAACATGACACGCTTTTCGTCAAATGAAATGTTGATAGTTTCATCCGGTGAATATTTCGGAAAAGATGGCGCAACTATCTTCATGATTTTTCCATTTAGTTCTATTGCAACTACCTGATGAGAACCTTGAGGTTCAACCACAAGCACCTTTTCCCTGAAAACTGTTTCTCCACTGTTGATCTGAATGCTCTCGGGTCTGATTCCCATTATCAGTTTATCCTTATCGTAATCCTTTAAGTATGAAAGCAGCCGCTCGTTTAATTTGAAGCTGAATGAAGGATGAACAAGGAATGTTTCCCCTTTATCTCGCTTTATCTCCATTTCAAGAAAATTCGTTGGAGGAGTGCCTATAAAACCAGCTACAAAAATATTTGTACTATTGAACTATACATCGTCTGGTGTACCAATCTGTACAATTTTTCCATCTTTCATAACCACAATTCTATCCGCCATACTCATAGCTTCTGATTGGTCATGAGTTACGAAGATAGTAGTAGCCTCAGTTTTATGATGAATGGCTTTTAGCTCTGTTCTCATACGCACTCTAAGCTTTGCATCAAGGTTGGAAAGTGGTTCATCCATCAAAAAGAGTTTAGGCTTCACCGCTATTGCCCTGGCAAGTGCAACCCTTTGTCTTTGGCCGCCTGAAAGTTGTCTTGGAAATCTTTCAAGGTATTCTCCAATGTTGACTAATTCAGCGACTTCTCGAACGATTTTATCGATTCCAGATTTTTCCATTTTCCTTAGCTTAAGGGCAAAGGCTATATTTTCATAAACAGTCATATGTGGCCATACTGCGTAACTTTGAAAGACCATGGAAACGTTCCTTTTTCTCGGTGGCATGTCGGTAACGTTTTCATCATCGATAAGAACCTTTCCCTCTGTAACTTCTTCAAGCCCGGCTATCATTCTGAGAGTAGTGGTTTTACCGCAACCTGATGGGCCAAGGAAAACAATGAATTCCTTATCATTCACCTTTAGATTTACATCTTTTGCACCCCAAACGCTTTTACCATACCTTTTTGAAAGATTTATAAGTTCAAGTGTAGCCATACACTCAGCTCCTTTTTCATAATTTTCTTAGACTTAGACACGCACTCCGCCCCACATTTGGAGTATATATCTCCTTATTATCATGGTGAAGAGGACAGCGGGGAAAGCAAGTGTTACGCTTCCTGCGGCGACGAGATTTATCATGCCTTTTGTTCCAACGAGCGTCTGATAGATGACAACAGGAAAGGTGGGATTGAACTGGGTTAGAACAATGGCTTGAGCAGTTTCTGACCAGCTGCCTATAAAAGCGTACATAGCGCTTGCGGCTAATCCTGGAAGGGCAAGCGGAAGAGTTACTTTAAAGAAAGCTCCCCAACGTGAAGTACCAAAAACCTGAGCAGCCTCTTAAGCTCCACAGAGATTCCCATGAAAATGCTCGCTGTAATCCATGTGGTCATTCCTATTTGCCCAACCGAGTAAACAAGGGATAAGCCTATCGGTTTATCATAGAAGCCCATCTGAGCAAGAATTATTACCATGGGCATTGCAATTGCGATTCCAGGAAACATCCTGACAAAAAGGACACTCAGTTTCAGCATGTTCTTTCCTTTAAAAACATATCTTGCGAAGGCGTATCCTGCCATGCCACCAATAGAAAGTGAAATAAGAACGGTTAATAGCGCAACTTGAATGCTTCTTAATAAAGCGCCAACAGAATCAGAAGTAACTCTGAAAAAGGTTATATAACTGGCAAAAATGTTTTTGCGAACCTTGAAGGTAACTCCGCCAATTTCACGTAGTTTCTTTTCAATCTGAGCAATTCTTTCCTCTGCCAGGGATTTCTCCTGTGTTTTAACTTCAAGCTGCTTTTCGTAGTTTTCGCGAATTTCCCGAAAAGTTTCGTCTTCGGGGTCTATGAGTTTGAGCTTTTGTTTGGCCTTGACAATATCCCTATTCAACCTGCTTATGTTGATATTTTCTTCTTTTAGCTGTTTTTTTAATTCAGTGATTTGTGCTTTGTTTTGCGCTGTTATCTGATTAAGTTCCTGTATCTTTTCCTCGAGCAAAGATTTTGGAATCTTGCTACTGGTTTTTCGGTTAACAAAATCGATCATTTTCCCCAGATCATCAGAATCAAAGATCGCCGAGAAATCTTTTTTCGATCTACTATATACGCTTATGAGAAAACCACCTGGAATATCATCGGATTGTTGAAGCAAGAAAGTGTTAGAAAAAGCCGGTGCCAGGGCTATTGGCCAGTCATACGCCTCTTGATCTGACATAAACGATATTGATACAAGAAAGTAGATCGGTAATATGATAACCGTAGCTATGCCCGCAACAAATATATAAAAAACAGTGCTTGATATTATTTTTTTCCCTTTTTTTCTCGCCATTAAGCTTCCTCCTTCTTGAAGGCACCGGAGACCTTCAGATAGAGTACGGCCACGATTGAAACAATCATCGCGACTATAACTGAATATGCGAGAGCAATTCTATAGAACCCTAAGAGTTCTTCTTTATAGAAAACAACTTCCTCAAGAAGGACAGGAATCCTTCTGTAACCATAGATCATTACGATAATGAGCCAGACTTGAATTGCAGAAATTATCCTAAGAATCAAGGCAGTTTGAATGCTGGATTTTAGCATAGGCATTGTTATCTTTCTGAGAACAGTTGGTTTATTACCACCAAAAATGTACCCAGCTTCTATCGATTCTTTTGGAATACCCTGAAGGCCTGCAAGTAAAATAACCATCATGAAGGGAATGACCTGCCATGCATCAATGATAATGACAAGCATTAAAGATTGAAATTCATTTCCTGCGAGAAATGGAATCTTTCCATCAGCGGCTATTAAACCGGCCTTATAAAGTAAACTATTCATCCAACCATATGTAGCAAATCCGCTTGACCACATTGCCCCAACAGCGGTAGCGGGTAGTGCCATAGGGATCAAAGCCAAAGAAAGAAACAGGCCAGCCCCTCGAAACTTTTTATTGATAAGTAACGCCAGTCCCAGAGCCACAACAAATTCAATAGTAACGGAAATAGCAACAAAAATCCCTGTGTTGATTATCGCTTTTACGAAGAAAGGATCGCTGAAAATTGTCTTGTAATTTGCCAGTGAAAATGTACTGCTCCCCTCTTCCTGAAAGCTATAAAAAACAGCTGCAAGAACAGGTCTTAACCAGAAAATAGCGTAGTAAAGAATTGTGGGTGTTATCAAAAGGTAGGGAATATACCTTTTGAATTTCGTCGCCGTGATAACCATCACCACCTAATCAAAATTGATTCAAAATAATGGGGGACATAAGTCCCCCTGTTGCAAACAGAAAATGCCTATTACTTTCTAAGAGCGTCGATTTTGAGCTGCATGATCTCGAGGTATTCGGGATCAAAAATACCATTCATGATCATGTTCTTGAAAATGTCATCGTAAACGAGTTTAACCTGACCCCAGTCTTTCCATTTGGGAGCGATGTAAGAAAGGACGCCATTTTTCATGACCA